>JBOFUF010000318.1:0-12240 GCA_051652445.1 Shewanella sp. | reverse complement strand
GGTCCACCGCAGTTATTTAGCGCGGCGGGAGCGATTTTTTGCCATGCAACTGACCCGCGACTTAGTGGGTTGCCATGTCTTTCCCGTGCATCGCCTCGACAGGCCGACATCCGGCGTGCTCTTGTTTGCCAAGAGTAGTGAAGTGGCCAATGCGCTCTGTGAGCAATTTGCCTCCCATACAATAGAAAAACACTATTTGGCCTTAGTGCGCGGCAATATGCATGAAAACGGCACGTTAGATTATGCGCTTAAGGTTGAGTTGGATGAATTAGGCGATAAGCATGCTGATCGTAACAAAGCTGCGCAAGAGGCTGTGACGGCTTATGAGCCATTACTCAATACAGAGATCCCTTATCCATCGGGTCGATATCCCACTAGCCGTTTTGCGCTGGTGCATTTGAGCCCCAAAACTGGGCGTAAGCATCAATTAAGAAGGCATATGGCGCATTTACGTCATCCCATCGTTGGTGATACTACCCATGGTGATGGTAAGCAAAATGCGTTTTTCCGTGAGCATTTTGGCATTAATCGCCTGTGGCTTATCGCAAAAAAACTCAGCTTCACCCATCCGGTCACTCAAGTTCGGCTCAGCATAGAAACCGAGCTCGATCCTGAGTGGGAAACCGTGTTTGCCGAGCTCGGTTGGGATGAGGCTACCTTGAGTCTGCACGCTGAGTTATTCATCGCCCAAGATGTGTAAACAGTAAAGCAGTAAGTCATCGATATAGTGAGATTAACTTAGCCGCGTGAGTGACTGCCGAGGGAATGAAATTAAACGCAGTCGCTTTTTACCCTGAAATCGAAAGCACTCACATCTCCACCTAAAGGAAAGGTTAGTCGAGGATGGGTGTTTGTGGATGCTGTTCTTGCAGCATAACGGCTAAGGTTGAGAAACCAGAGGTTGGTGCGAGTGGCGATATCAGAGTTTGCTGGACTGAGTGGAAGTAATTTTTACGTCGAATATGGGTTGTTTTGTGCTGCTGCTTGAGGTGTTTTTGGCGGGTGGACTGTCGCATCAGATATTTCCTCATGCTCAATGACTTGATTTATGTAATTTTGTGTCTTTGCTTGCTCATACGCTGCACAATAAAGTAAGGTCAGCTTATTAAGATTTGCAATGCAGTGCGGAGTGTATCATGAAAAAGGTGAATCTGGTGTTTGGCACAGTATATGGCAGTGCACAATTTACCGCCGAAACCCTAAAGAAAGAAATGCAAGTCTTAGGTTACGATGTTAAATTATGGCAACCCAATGAAGTATCGAATTTTATCCCCCCTCAGAGTGAGTTGTTAGTGGTGGTGACTTCAACGACTGGCCAAGGAGACTTACCTGAGGATATTTTGCCTTGGTATCATAATCTTAAACATCTTGCGCCCTATTTACCTGAGCTTAACTACAGTGTCATCGCGCTGGGTGATTCAAGCTACGACACCTTCTGCGGCGCAGGTAAGTCGGTTGACATACTCCTGACAGAATTAGGGGCCAAACCACTCGTTGAATTGTTTGCAATTGATGCTTGTGAAACCATGGAGCCTGAGGTTGAAGCGATAAAATGGTTAGAGCACTGGGATCAAAACGTCAAAACCGAGCTCGTCGCTTAAGTCGTGTGGTCAATGTGTGTTGGGTTCACTTTGCTCTGGGCTTAAGTTAAGCGTAATCGTCTCTATTGCTATTTTACCTGCAGCGGAACTTATGCTGGCTTTAACGGTGAACCCAATCCTCTTTATGATTTGAAAGTGTTCTTTGAAGTGGTCAATGTGCGTGGTGATCTCCCGAAAAAGGGAGCATATGATTACAGCTAAGTGTGGTCGTCAAACTGTTCGTGATTTTGCAGGAAAAGGTTGATTATCTTACTCTAGGCATGCAAGTGACCGTTGGCGGCATGGCCGTTCATTCACATCCATGTGTTCGCGCCATTTGCACGTCCATATGCCGCAGATGCCACCGTCGAGCCCTCGTGGATGAGTCCATGGCCCGTGACTGGAATGGCGAGCTTAGTGAGTTGCTTAGTGAGTTGTTCATTCACGGTTGTTGAACCTTCGAGAGTAATTTTTAGCCAATATGGCAAGACGTTTATAGGCAAAGCGTGCGGGCAGGCACCTTTTGAGGATCCAAGCCCCTGAAATGTGATTTTTATTTTCACATGGCCGCTTTTTCATACTGTTCTGCGCGATGCGCTGTGGCAAACTCGACTGAGGGGCAATACAGGAGATCCCATTTTGCAACAAATGACTAAAGCTTGCGGTAATACTTCCCGAACCACAGAACGTAAAATCTTACTGACGGATTGCGCCGATGCCCAAGGCCTCATCGCTAAAATCACCAGTGTGTGTTTTACTCATAAACTGAATATCATCAAAAACAGTGAGTTTGTGGATAACGCCCAAGGGCGTTTCTTTATGCGCACTGAGTTAGAGGGGCTTTTTAATAGCGAACAGCTATTACAGGATCTGCGTGGGGTATTGCCAACGCAAAATCATATGACCTTGGTCAGTGCGGGCAAAAAACGCATCGTGGTGTTAGTGACGAAAGAAGCACACTGCTTAGGCGATTTATTGATGAAAGCCTATTACGGTGGCTTAGAAGTCGAGATTGCGGCTGTGGTGGGGAACCATGATGCACTGCGTGAGCTGGTCGAAAAATTTAACATCCCCTTTCATTTAGTGAGTCACGAAGGTGTTGACCGTATTCAACACGAGCAAGCATTGCTGGCCGTAGTTGCGCAATACCAGCCCGATTATTTAGTGTTGGCTAAGTACATGCGGGTGTTAACGCCTGATTTTGTCGCGCAATACCCTAATCGTATTATCAACATCCATCATTCTTTTTTACCTGCATTTATCGGTGCAGCGCCCTATCGCCAAGCCTGGGAGCGCGGGGTGAAAATTATCGGTGCAACGGCGCATTTTGTGAATAACTGCCTCGATGAAGGCCCTATCATCAAGCAAGATGTGATCCCCGTCGATCACAGTTATAGTGCCTTAGAAATGGCGCGGGCAGGGCGTGATGTTGAAAAGAGTGTGCTGAGTAAAGCGCTGCAATTAGTGCTCAACGAACAAGTCGTGGTGTACGGTAATAAAACGATTGTTTTCTAAAGTGTAGTCGTGCGAAGGCATAGGCAAGCGTGGCGATAAGATGCATTGTGCAAGGTCGACTTAACCCCGTGCCTGGGATGAAGTTAGCTACTGTTATGTTTATGATATGTTTTATAGTGAACACTGTTGGGCGATCATCATGCTAAAGCATATCGCCATGCTTTACTTCAAGGTCTGAGGGCTGGATGTCAACTCGGCAACGCTATAGGGCTGGAGATTCGCTAGAGATTCAGCGGCTTTAATGACCCAAATCCTAGGCAAAATTGTGCCAGTCATAAAAAAGATGCCCTTAGGCATCTTTTTTATGAAACTCATATTATCGGGCAACTCTGCGGCGGTTAATCAACAATACGCAGTAATTCGTTGATGCCCACTTTTCCGCGGGTTTTGGCATCGACTTTCTTAACGATAATGGCAGCATACAGGCTGTATTTGCCACAGGCTGATGGCAGGTTACCAGACACGACAACTGACCCTGCGGGCACACGACCGTAATGCACTTCGCCGGTTTCGCGATCATAAATTCGAGTGCTTTGGCCGATATACACACCCATAGAAATCACTGAGCCTTCTTCAACCACTACGCCTTCAACAACCTCAGAGCGCGCACCGATAAAGCAGTTATCTTCGATGATGGTTGGGCCAGCTTGCAATGGCTCAAGTACGCCACCAATACCTACGCCGCCAGATAAATGCACGTTTTTACCAATTTGCGCACATGAGCCCACCGTGGCCCAAGTATCAACCATGGTACCTTCATCAACATAGGCGCCTAAGTTGACATAAGATGGCATTAATACGGTGTTTTTACCGATGAATGACCCTTTGCGCACTGTGGCTGAGGGCACCACACGAATGGCTTCGGCTTTGAAGCGGGCTTCATCATAGTCGGCAAATTTTAACGGCACTTTGTCGAAGTATTTGGTTTCTCCGCCATCGATAACCGCGTTATCGAAAATACGGAAGGACAGTAATACCGCCTTTTTCAGCCATTGGTGTACATGCCATTGTCCGTCGATTTTCTCGGCGACGCGGACTTCACCTTTATCGAGCATATTGATGACATGTTGCACATCGCTGCGCACATTGGCGTCAACTGTGCTGGGTGTGATGTCGGCGCGCAAGTCAAAAGCTGCCTCAATACGTTGGCGTAAAGCCTCCATTTACTTCTCCCACTGGTCTCGTTAATTAACTGATTCGGTATTGTTTACACTCAAGGCACTGATTAACGCGTCCCTAAGGCTATTCTCTTGTGCTTCGTTAAGCTGCAAACCGTCGTTGGTTTGCAACATAAAAAAGTCTTCGGCTCGCTCACCAATGGTGGTGATTTTGGCCGCGAGTAATGTGGTGTTGCAACGGTAAAAAATATCGCCGACTTTTGCCAGCAATCCTGGCGAATCAAGTGCAATAAGCTCCATCATACTTGTACCATGACGACTGCTTTGGAGGAAACTCACTTGTGTTGGTACATGAAAAAGTTTCATCTTACGCGACAATTTTCTAAAGCGTGGCAGTTTTTGGCTGTCACTTGACAGGGCTTTCTCAAGCGCCTTACGGATGCTTTGGATGCGTGACAGCTGACTAACGGGCTCACCATTTTGCTCTAAGATAACAAAGGTATCGAGTGCATAGTTGTCTTTTGAGGTCATGATATTAGCATCATGAACGTTGATATTTTTATTGTCGAGTACCGCCATCACAGTTGCGAACAATTTAGGTCTGTCTTGGCAATAGACAAACAGTTCTGTGCCACCACGGGTGGCGTGCTTAGAGACCAAGACTAAGGGCTCATCCTGTTGTTTGTGCTTTAAAATGGCTTCGGCGTGCCATGCGACTTGATTGGGTTGGTGACGTAAAAAGTAATCGGCCTTAAAACGTTGCCATAGGGTATCGAGATCTTTTTCTTTTAGTCCTCGGCGCAGCAGCTCCTTTTTTGCCTTGGCTTGGTATTCACGTACTCTGGCACGGATATCGACAGGTTTTTCTTTACCACGGGCGAGCACTCTTTGGGTTGAGAAGTATAAATCCCGCAGCAGTGAGCCTTTCCAGTTGTTCCAGGTTTTTTCATTGGTGGCGCAGATGTCGGCGACGGTTAGGCAGTACAGATAGCTTAAATGCACGGCATCGCGGACTTTATTGGCAAAATCGGCAACCACATCTGGATCGGAAATATCGCGGCGCTGGGCGGTCACTGACATCACCAGATGATTCTCGACCAGCCAAGCGACTAGCCGGCCATCATGATCGTTTAATCCGTGTAGCTTGCAAAAGTCGAGCGCATCGCTACTGCCCAGTTTACTGTGATCTCCACCACGGCCTTTAGCAATATCGTGGAATATTGCCCCGAGTACCAGCAAACCCTTTTTAGGTAATTGGTTGATCAGAATCGCGCCTAGGGGGAATTCTTCTTTTTGTTCGGGTTGTGAGAATCGTTCAATATTGAGCAATAGTCTGTGGGTGTGTTCATCAACGGTATAAGCATGGAATAGATCGAACTGCATCTGACCTTCGATATTACGCCATGCGGGTAAATAGGCCGATAACACGCCGTGTTTGTGCATTAAGGATAAGGCTGTGATGCCACGAGGATGGCGCAGTATTTCCATAAAGACTTGGCGACAGAGCGGGTTATTCTGCAAAGGTTGGGATTGAGCACGACGAGCACGCCGCAATGAACGCAAGGTCGGCGCATAAATGCTTTTGATATTGGAGTTCTTTGCGATCAATAGAAACAGCCGTACGATTTCTTCACCGCTATCGAATAGATCATCACTGAGCGCTTCGATAAAAGTGCCGCGGCGCTGGTAGTGTTTGTCTATCGATTGAATTTCTAGGGCTTTTATGTGGCCTAGCGTTGCCCGCTTAAACAGCTGTAACAACATTTCATTCAGCTCCATCACTCGGCGCACCGTGCGATAGTAGCGTTTCATCATTTGTTCAACTGCCAGCTGGGTCGCGTCTTCATAACCCATCAACTCGGCGACTTGGCGCTGCACATCAAACAGTAAGCGGTTTTCATCGCGACCGACCACCATGTGCAGGGCAAAACGTAGCTGCCATAAAAAATGCTGACATTCGAGCAGCTCTTCTAATTCACTAGGCTCTAAAAAATCGTATTGGACTAATTCTTCCAGCCGAGCAGCACCAAAGTGACGCATGGCGACCCAAGCAATGGTTTGAATATCCCGAAGGCCACCCGGACAACTCTTGATATTAGGTTCTAAGTCGAAGGCGCTGGCTTTGGCATGGCGGGCGTGTTGTTCATTCCGTTTTGCGATAAAAAAGTCGCTCGAGGTCCAAAAGTCGCTCTGACGAATCGCGTCATAAAGCTGTCCGAATAAAACCTCGGGCCCTTCGAGTAATCGCGCCTCTAGCAGGTTGGTGGCGATGGTGATGTCTGCACGACCGAGCGTGATGGTATCGTCAAAGGTACGTACGCTATGGCCGATTTCGAGATTGGCATCCCACAAAAAGGCAATAAATTGGCTGAGTGCCGCTTCGGCAGCAGGGGACAACATATCCTTAAACAGGAACAGCAAGTCGACATCGGAGTGGGGATGCAGCTCCCCGCGGCCATAGCCACCGACGGCAATCAGGGCAATATCATGATCTCCTAGACCATGCTGTTCCCATGCTTGCTTAACAAGGGTATCGACAAATTGACAGCGCTGGGTGACGAGTGCTTCAATCGGGATTTGAGCCTTAAAACTGGCTAAAAGAGTCTGATTCTGTTCGATTAATGCTTGTTTAGCGAGCAGAGCTATATTCATCGAGTCCCTTGTTTATATTTTGTTAATGTTGCCTAGCGTTCGTGATTGATGATGCGTGGAAAATCTTCATCATCACGCAGGGTAAGTACTTCAACGCCGGTTTCAGTGACCAGTAAAGTATGTTCCCACTGGGCAGAATTTTTCCCATCAGAGGTGGTGACCGTCCAGTTATCATCGCGATTGAGTATGGTCGTGTGGCGACCGGCATTGATCATAGGTTCAATCGTAAAACACATGCCTGCACGTAAAACAGTGTTATCGCCATTTTTATAATGCATGACTTGGGGTTCTTCGTGGAAACCGGCCCCAATACCGTGGCCACAATAGTCTTGCACGATGGAATATTTCTCAAGACCTGTTTTGCTTGCCTTGATGAATTTTTCGATAGTGTTGCCGATTTCACCCAGTTTTAAACCTGGACGCACCTTTTTGATCGCTAAATACAGGCTTTCTTGTGCGATGCGGCATAGACGTTTGTCCTTCGCGCTCACTTCACCGATTAAAAACATCATCGAGGTATCGCCGTGATAACCGTCTTTAATCACAGTGATGTCGATATTGACAATATCACCGTCCTTCAAGGGCGGGTTATCATTTGGGATACCATGACAAATGACGTTATTCACGGAAGTACAAATTGACTTAGGAAAACCATGGTAGTTAAGCGGCGCCGAGATCGCACCTTGTTCTTGTGTGTATTTAGCACAGAGTTCGTTGAGCTCGTTAGTGGTCACGCCCGCTTTTACATAGGGGGCAATCATGTCTAACACTTGCGCGGCCAGTTTACCTGCGGCACGCATTTTTTCAATTTCTGCTGCTGTCTTAATGACGATACTCATGGTGTGTTCTCTTGTGTCTTCGGTGTTAAAGGGCAACGCAATCCCAATGCAAAAATTTGTGCTTTAGGGCTATTTATGGTATAAAGCGCGCCGTTATGTTTAAGTCTTGATAAATTGTCTCAGTGAGCTTTGACTCATCTTTGATGATGGCAAGACTAAAGATGGCGGCCATTATACATGGCTATTTGTGTAAATACTAAATCACACACGTGTCGACACATTCTTCGGGGTGCCCTCAGTTTAGACTGTGGGGTCGAAGACATGGGATACGTGGAGGTCTAACCCCCTAAATTTTAAGGTAATAGAAATGACTACAGTTTCAATGCGCGATATGCTTCAAGCCGGTGTCCACTTTGGTCACCAAACCCGTTACTGGAACCCAAAAATGAAGCCATTCATTTTCGGTGCTCGCAACGGTGTTCACATCATCAACCTTGAGCATACTGTGCCAATGTTCAATGAAGCGCTGGCTTTCATCAGCAACGTTGCTTCAAAGAAAGGTAAAGTATTATTTGTTGGTACTAAACGTGCCGCTGGCGAAGCGATCAAAGAATCTGCTCTGTCTTGTGATCAGTACTATGTCGATCACCGCTGGTTAGGCGGTATGTTGACTAACTGGAAAACTGTTCGTCAGTCGATCAAACGTCTGAAAGAACTAGAAAGCCAATCAGTTGACGGTACTTTCGACAAGCTGACCAAGAAAGAAGCGCTGATGCGTACTCGTGAGCTTGAAAAGCTTGAAAAATCTTTAGGTGGTATTAAAAACATGGGCGGCCTGCCAGACGTATTATTCGTCATTGGTGCTGATCATGAGCATATCGCTATTAAAGAAGCTAACAACCTGGGCATCCCTGTTGTTGCAGTTGTTGATACTAACTCTGCGCCAGATGGTGTTAACTACATCGTTCCTGGTAACGACGACGCTATGCGTGCTATCCGCCTGTACACTTCTTCTGTTGCTGCTGCTGCAAAAGCTGGCCGTGGTCAAGATTTGGCTGTTCAAGCTGAGCAAGACGGTTTCGTAGAAGCCTAATAATAATAAGGCGCGATGATTATCATCACCCTTATTAGCCAAGATTTTTGATTGGTTAACAGGGGCCATACGGCCCCTGTTTTATATCTGCAAATTAGTCGATTTTTTAGAGAGGATTTAACAATGGCAATTACTGCTGCCCAAGTTAAAGAACTGCGCGACCGTACTGGCGCAGGCATGATGGATTGTAAAAACGCACTGACAGAAACTAACGGCGACATGGAGTTAGCGATTGACAACATGCGTAAGTCTGGCGCGGCTAAAGCGGCTAAAAAAGCCGGTAACATCGCTGCTGACGGTACTATTCTGATCAAGAATGGCGAAGGCTTCGCTGCTTTGTTAGAAGTGAACTGTCAAACTGACTTCGTTGCTAAAGATTCTAACTTCTTAGGTTTTGCTAACTCAGTGTTAGATGTTGCTGCAGCATCTAAAGTGACGTTAGAAGCTTTAAAAGCACAGTTCGAAGAAGCCCGTGTTGCGTTAGTGACTAAAATCGGTGAAAACATCAACATTCGTCGTGTTGAGTACATCGATGGTGCAAACTTATCTTCATATCGTCACGGTGAGCGCATTGGTGTAGTCGTTGCTGGTGTTGCTGACGAAGAAACCTTAAAGCACATCGCCATGCACGTTGCTGCTTCTAAGCCAGAATTCGTTAACCCAGAAGATGTTCCTGCAGAAATCGTTGCAAGAGAACAAGCGCTGCAGATCG
Organism: Shewanella sp.; assembly: GCA_051652445.1. Taxonomy (GTDB): domain Bacteria; phylum Pseudomonadota; class Gammaproteobacteria; order Enterobacterales; family Shewanellaceae; genus Shewanella. The sequence goes on along the minus strand of JBOFUF010000318.1, from coordinate 2,791 downwards.
AAATGTCAATCAACGAAGGCAAGTCTGCTGAAATCGCTGAGAAGATGGTTCTGGGTCGTATGAAGAAGTTCACCGGTGAGATTTCTCTGACTGGCCAAGCTTACATCATGGAACCAAAGAAAACTGTGGGCGAAATTCTGAAAGAGAAAGGCGCTACAGTCACTAACTTCATTCGTTTAGAAGTGGGTGAAGGTATTGAGAAGAAAGAAGAAGATTTCGCAGCTGAAGTTGCTGCTCAAATCGCGGCTTCTAAAAAGGCTTAATCGCCAACGCTAAATACCCCCAAGACCGCGGCAATAGCTGCGGTCTTGTTATGACCAGGATAAAAATTATGAGCACCAATCCAAAACCTACATTTAGACGCATTCTTCTTAAATTAAGTGGTGAAGCCCTGATGGGTGACGAAGGCTTTGGCATTGATGCCAAAGTATTAGATCGCATGGCTCAGGAAGTGAAAGAGCTGGTAGAGCTGGGCATTCAGGTAGGTGTGGTCATTGGTGGTGGAAATCTATTTCGCGGTGAAGGCCTTGCTAAAGCAGGCATGAACCGAGTGGTGGGCGATCACATGGGTATGCTGGCAACGGTGATGAACGGCTTAGCGATGCGTGACGCCTTGCACCGTGCCTATGTTAATGCCCGTCTAATGTCAGCTATCCCATTAAAGGGTGTGTGTGACGATTACAATTGGGCTGAAGCGATAAGCTTGCTAAAATCTGGCCGAGTGGTTATTTTTGCTGCCGGAACAGGTAATCCCTTCTGTACCACCGATTCTGCGGCCTGTTTACGCGGCATTGAAATCGAAGCTGAAGTCGTGCTGAAAGGCACTAAAGTCGACGGTGTATACTCCGAAGACCCAATGAAAAATCCAGATGCCGTTAAGTATGATGAAGTAACTTATACCGAAATTCTGGAAAAAGAATTAAAAGTAATGGACTTAGCCGCCTTTACTATGGCGCGTGATCATAATATGCCGATCCTCGTGTTCAATATGAATAAGCCTGGCGCCTTAAGACGCGTTATTATGGGTGAAGAAGAAGGCACGCTGATCAGAGCGAAAAAAGTTATTTAATGACCAAGAAGGACATTTAACGTGATTGAAAATATTAAGAAAGATGCGCAAGAGCGTATGGGTAAATGTGTAGACGCAACTAAAAATCAAATGGCAAAAGTGCGTACCGGTCGTGCTCACCCAAGTCTGTTGGATTCGATTCAAGTGTCTTACTACGGTTCTATGACACCATTGAACCAAGTCGCGAACGTAGGCGTTGAAGATTCACGCACTCTGTCTGTGACTGTGTTTGACCGTAGTGCGATTCAAGCCGTTGAAAAGGCCATTATGAGCTCAGACTTAGGTCTGAATCCTATGTCTGCTGGTGCAACATTACGTATTCCATTACCCGCACTGACTGAAGAACGTCGCAAAGACTTCATCAAAGTGGTACGTAACGAAGCTGAAAATGGTCGTATTGCCATTCGTAATGTGCGTCGTGATGCCATTTCTGAAGTGAAAAAGCTTGAGAAAGCCAAAGCCTGTACTGAAGATGATGTACGTCGCAGCGAAGAAGAAGTACAAAAGTTCACCGATGCTCATATTAAAAAGATCGATGAGATTTTAGCGGCCAAAGAAATTGAGTTGATGGAAGTCTAATCTCAAGCTCGACAAGCTAGAGTTGATGCGCCGTGTAGGGGTATACTACACGGCGTTTGTCTATTTTAAAGGGCAGTATTAGATGTCATCTACAGTGGAACTTGATCCGCATCCTAGGGCGAGTGAGTGTGATTTACACTCGCAAGCGACCTTGTCGGGACAATTACCCGAACTCGTGAAACAGTCGTTACCTAAGCATGTTGCTATCATCATGGATGGTAATGGGCGTTGGGCGCAAACCCAAGGTAAACCACGCGTGATGGGACATAAGGCCGGTGTTAAGGCCGTTAGACGAGTCGTAAGCACCGCAAGCCAATTAGGCATTGAATCGCTAACCTTATTTGCATTTTCTAGCGAAAATTGGCGCAGACCCGATAAAGAAGTCAGCTTGCTGATGGCGTTATTTTTTACGGTATTGCAGCGTGAAATTAAATTGCTGCATAACAATCAAGTGAAGCTCAACATTATTGGCGATATTAGCCGTTTTTCTACGCGGTTACAGCAGCAAATCGCGGTTGCTCAAGAGAAGACCTCTGGCAATACGGGCTTGGTTCTTAATGTTGCGGCAAACTATGGCGGCCGTTGGGACATACTTCAAGCTGCACAAAAATTAGCTGAAAAGGTCGAAACTGGCGAAATGACCAGCAGTCAGTTCACCGAAGCGGCCTTAAGTGCACATTTGTGCATGCAAAATCAGAGTGAAGTTGATTTAATGATCCGTACGGGCGGTGACTGTCGCATCAGCAATTTTGTGTTGTGGCAGGCGGCCTATGCAGAATTGGTGTTTACTGACACCCTTTGGCCTGATTTCGATGAACAGGCTTTTCATGACGCGATAGCTATTTTTGCAAGTCGCCAGCGCCGTTTTGGTTTGACGGGAAGTCAGATTGATGAGATGCGTGCATTGTAAAACCTCATGAGGGATTTTTTTTGCTAAAACAACGAATAATAACAGCAACTTGGTTAATTCCATTAGTGTTGGGGGCCATATTTCTGCTCCCAACCAGCTATTTCGCTTGGGCCTTGGTTGCCGTATTCCTTATTGCAGCAAAAGAATGGGGCAGAATTATCGATAATCAATGTGATGTTACCCAGTGGAGCTTTACCTGTACCGTCGGTATCTTGTTGGTGGCAATTAATCTG
>JBOFUF010000317.1:0-3044 GCA_051652445.1 Shewanella sp. | reverse complement strand
AATCACCCATCACAGGTAACAACCTCTGCGACAACAGACGCGCCTAAGGGTAAATCTGCTGCCGTTGCTGCCGCCATCGCCCGCGCTAAAGCGAAGAAAGTCGCCCAAGTGAATGCCAATGGTGTAGATAACTATGGTGCTGAAAAAGACAGTACCGAGAATCTAGATGCCAGTGTTGAATCCGTCTTAGCAACAGAGGCCATCGCGCAACAAGCGCCGTTATCTCAAAAGGACAACGTCGCCGCGGCGATTGCGCGCGCCAAAGCCAAAAAAGCGGCTCAGCAACCCCATATCGCACCGCTTGTATCGACTGCAACCGCTGACAGTACAGCAGAAGCCCGCGCTGCCGATGATAAAAAGGCCAAAGTGGCTGCCGCAGTTGCTCGTGCCAAAGCCAAGAAAGCAGCGGCGTCAATTGCAGAAGCTAAGTCTGGTTTAGAGGCTGAGTATGGTTTAGAAGCTAAGTCTGGTTTAGAGGCAGAGTCTAGTTTAGAGGCTGAGTCCACCTCAGTTGATGAGATTCAAACTAAAGCTAACCTGACATCGCCGTCAATAGCAGCCCTTGATACCGTTGCCGCTAAACCCGAAGCCGTTTTACCATCGGTGGAACCCACTGCTGAGCCCATTGAGACGGCAGCCTTATCAAGCGATGAGCTTAAAAAAGCCCGCATTGCGGCAACCATTGCCAAGGCAAAAGCCAAAAAAGCGGCACTCGCTCAAGAAACCGAAGCATCGAGGGATTCAAGTGTTGCCAATGACTAAGAACGCAATGATTGAGAACACAATCATAGAGAGCGCAATGATTGAGAACAGAATGATAAAAAGGGAACACAATGGCGTTTAAAATAGCCTCTTCACCCCATGTCAGCCGTAATTTGCACACTTCAACAGTCATGCTAAGGGTGATTTTATGTTTACTGCCGGGCCTTGTGGTGCAATGCGCCTTTTTTGGCTGGGGCACACTTGTGCAAGTGCTGCTGGCGATTCTTGTCGCCCTAAGCTGTGAAGCTGCAGTAATGAAACTTCGCCATCGCAATATCAAAGCCAGCCTTAGCGATAACAGTGCCATGCTGACCGCCATCTTGATTGGGGTTGCCATTCCGCCCCTCACACCTTGGTGGATGATAGTGATGGGCACCGCCTTTGCGATCGTTATCGTTAAGCACCTTTACGGCGGTTTAGGCCATAACCTGTTTAACCCTGCAATGGCGGCCTATGTGTTGCTGTTAATCTCGTTCCCGGTGCAAATGACCACTTGGATAGCACCGAGCAGTGTGGCGTTGCATTCACCTAGCCTTGTTGATAGCTTGCAACTTATCTTCAACATTGGTGCCCACGTTAACTTGGAACAGTTTCGTTTAGGGATAGATGGCATCGCAATGGCCACCCCACTCGATACCCTCAAAACCGATTTATCCCTAGGATTCACCACAACAGAAAGCCTGACTAAAGCCATTTTTGATGGCAGCACAGGCGTAGGTTGGTTCTGGGTGAATTTAGCTTATCTGGCTGGCGGTGTAGTGTTACTTAAACTGAAAGCCATTCGTTGGCACATCAGTACTGGCGTGTTATTGGGGCTCTTTGTCGCATCGAGCATCGGTTTCTTACTGTCCCCCGATACCCAAGGCAGTCCGCTATTTCACTTGTTTTCTGGCGCGACCATGTTAGCGGCATTTTTTATCGCTACCGATCCCGTTACCGCCGCAACCAGCCCCCGTGGTCGCATTATCTTCGGCGCGTTAATTGGTGTGTTGGTGTATATCATCCGCATTAAAGGCGGTTACCCTGACGCCTTTGCCTTTGCCGTGTTACTGGCTAACCTCTGCGCGCCCTTTATTGACTATTACGTGCGTCCACGCACCTATGGCCATTCAACGAGCTAAGGTCATGCTAAGCGATAACATCATGCTGCTGGCAACGACAGCTTAAGGAAAAAGACTTGAAAAATCCGATGATTAAAAATGGTTTTTTATTGGCCCTGTTTGCCTTGATTTGCACGGGTCTCGTCGCTGTTGTCAATCAACAAACCGTCGATAAAATTAAACAGCAAGAACAGCAGGAATTAATGCGAGTATTAAATCAATTAATTCCTGATGAGATGCACGATAACACGCTAACAGCCCAATGCACTTTACTGTTAGATAAAGATGCGCTCGGCACTGACAATCCAATGCCTGCCTATATTGCCACCCGTGCAGGTAAACCCGTCGCCATCGCCCTTGAGGCCATCGCCCCCGATGGCTATAACGGTAATATCAAATTAATTGTTGGGATTAATACCCAAGGTGAAGTTTTAGGTGTACGCACGTTATCCCACCAAGAAACACCGGGACTGGGTGATAAAATCGATTTACGTAAATCCAATTGGGTCACTCAGTTTGTTGGTAAAGTGTTGATTTCTGCAGATCATAAGCATTGGTTAGTTAAAAAAGATGGCGGTGATTTTGACCAATTTACCGGCGCAACCATCACCCCGCGTGCTTATGTCAAAGCCGTCAAAAACGCGGTAGGGTATTTCAACACTCACCAAGCGCAAATTTTCAGCCAACCACTAAATTGTGAGACCAATCATGACTAATTATCGCGAAATTGCGTGGCAAGGACTGTGGAAAAACAACCCAGGCTTAGTGCAACTGTTAGGTTTATGTCCCCTGCTTGCGGTTACCGCAACAATCACCAACGCCCTTGGCCTTGGTCTAGCCACTATGCTGGTGCTGATTGGCTCTAACATTTTGGTGTCACTGGTGCGCGACTATGTGCCCAAAGAAATTCGTATTCCGGTGTTTGTGATGATCATCGCCGCGCTAGTCACCACAGTGCAGCTGCTTATCAATGCCTATGCCTACGGCCTATATTTATCCCTTGGGATCTTCCTGCCATTAATTGTGACCAACTGCATCATTATCGGTCGCGCCGAAGCCTTTGCCTCGCGCAATAATGCCTTTAGTGCCGCCTTTGACGGCTTAATGATGGGCCTTGGTTTTACCTTAGTGCTTACAGTACTGGGCGCAACACGGGAAATCTTAGGTCAAGGCACACTGTTT
>JBOFUF010000316.1:0-1934 GCA_051652445.1 Shewanella sp. | reverse complement strand
GGTGTGGTGCGTGCTGCTGGTGGTGAAATCAGCTATGTCAACACAGGTTACGGCAATGAAGGTACACTCGAAACCTCTGGTATAGATTTAAACGTAAAAACCAATTTTGATTTTGGTGAAATCGGTTCGCTAGCACAGTCACTGCAAATCAGTCACATGCTGGATTACAGTATTGATGGCGGTCGTGACAACGTGCAAGATCCCGGTTTACCACAGCAACGTATTAGCTTAGGCAACGTTTATACCTATAGTGATTTTGATTTTGCTTGGAATATTAACCTTGTCGGCGATCAATACTCTGATGTGGTTGATGGGGTACAAGAGGGTCACGTTGGATCGTGGGTGACTCATGATTTACAAGTAACTTATAATTCACCATGGAATAGTAAGCTGAGCGTTGGTGCCGAAAACGCCTTCGAAAAATATCCACAGTTAATTGGTTATGACGGCCGTGAATACAACTACAACCTCTACAATGGTTGGGGACGTGTGATGTATGTTCGTTTCAGCCAATCTTTCTAATTTGCTGATGTAAAAACAACAATAAAAGGCGGGCGAATTGCCCGCCTTTTTCTATGGTGCGCTATGGAACAATGGACTCAATATTGGCAACACACATCCGCGCTTAATAGCTTTGCCGAAGGGCAAAGTGCAATGGGCTACTACGGTGAACTGCGGGATTTTTGGCATCAACAACTGCAGTATTTATCCCCTAACGCTAATCTGCTTGATATTGGCACTGGCAACGGCGCATTAGCGCTTTTGTGTTATCAATACGGTGCCGCTAAATCTTACCAGTGGGATTTGCATGCAATCGACGCCGCAGACATTAAACCTCAGCATAATACTTATGATGATGCTGCAATTAGTGACGCCTTGTCGCAAATAAAATTTCTTGGTAATACTTTTACTGAGGATTTACCGTATGAACATCAATCGTTTGATCTAGTTTGCAGTCAGTTTGCATTAGAGTATGCAAATTTAACACTGGCATTGCCTGAATGTCTTCGGGTACTAAAGGATAATGGGAACCTTGTGGCAATGATGCACCATCAGGACTCCGCTATCGTGGCCGACTCTCGAATGGGTTTAGCCGTGTTAAACCTGTTTTTAGAGCAATCCAATGTGTTTGTACAAATAAAGCGGCTGCTAATGTTGGCATCTACCCTGCTATTACAGGGGATAAATGTTAAGTCTAGCGCCGAATTCAATCAGTTAAATAGTGAATTGTTACAACAGTTTAACGCGCTACAGTGCCATTTCCAAGATAAGTGAACAAGTGCTTGGTGTCAGCACTTCATTGCATCGATAGTCCCGCAACTCTATGAGCTTAAGCCAGCAAGCCCATTAATCTTCGACCACTACATTCAGCAATTAACCTTATATCGATTGCGTTTAGTGGATCAGCTGAACGCGGCATTAACGCCTACCCGCAAACAAGAGATTGACAGCTTACTCTCACGTTATCATGTGACGAGCCGCTGGCAGGAAGTGCGGATTAATAATCAACATTTTGGATATTTACTGCAGGTTAGAAAACACCCTTAGCTATGCCTGTGCTTTAGTCACAGCGATGACGTTTATCTCTATGATAATCAACTGGATTTAATAAGGTAGCTTTAAAATGAAAAATGGAATTTATTGGCTTGTTTTAATTTTATTCTCAAATCTAGCGATCGCGGCAGAGTTACTTCCGGTTAGGCATTTTTTTGAGCATGCGCAGGGTGTTGGCATGAAAATATCGCCCAATGGTAAACATATTGCTTTTACTTATGAAGAGGGCAGCGAAGTCAGGTTGGCGGTTATGGCTTTAGATAAATCGAAGATATTAAGTAGTTTCACTTTTGGGGATAATAACCACGTAGTTCAGTTTCATTGGGCGAATGATAACCGAGTGCTAATGGAGGTCGCTGAAGTCACCGGTAACTTAATCA
>JBOFUF010000315.1:0-14469 GCA_051652445.1 Shewanella sp. | reverse complement strand
CAGGATGGCTAAGCTCGTCCTTTAAAACCCTAGGATGAAGCATGAATTTACCAATGAGCAATAGCAGTAAGACCGAGGCAATAATGGCGCCTGTGAGTTGCCCGGCTCCATTGAGTGAGGGGGTCATATTTTCCCACGTCCAACCTAAGCTGGCTATCGCCAGTGCTAACCCAGCCATTGGGCTGGGCAGTTTCGCTGCATGGGATGTCCAGTGTTTACGTTTTGAAGTCATTTTTTATCCCTCTCAATACTTAACAGCGCTTTTTTGAGGCGCTGTTTTAATGTCGTTAGTGTACTGTAGGAAGTGATAGTAAATAAATTTGATTAATTTTATTCATTCGGTAATTTTTTCTTACTGTGGTGAGTGTTTGAGCTTAAGGTTTTACTTTGCAACGCAGCAGCGTATGGCCGAGACCAAGATTGTCGGTATCTTCATCCACATACAGACCCGCTTGGTGCAAGAGAGCGAATAAATCTTTTGAATGATACATGCGGCTATTGCCGTTGGCCATGGCGCTGAAATAAAGGCTTGTGGCATTAATGCAATAGGCTGAGGCGGCCGATGGTTGTCTATCCCAAAAGGTTTCCACGATGAAGAGTTGGCTACTTGCCGTCATGGCTTTGGCCGTGCGTTGTAAAATGCTGAGAATTTGGCATGTTGAAAAGCAATCCAAAAACTGACTCATCCAATAAGTATCGGCAGCTTCAACAAAGGGTAAAGCTTCGTCCAGCAGATCGGTGGCAAAGCTATGTACGCGCCCCGCAACACCTTGTTCAATGGCATTTTTCATCGCCACTTCAAGCTGCCCTGGAAAATCCATAATCGTCACTTCAACATTCGCGTCATAGTCACAGCAACTCAGCGCCCATTTACCAGTGTTCCCCCCGATATCGACTAAGTGTCTTGGCTTATGTGCAAACACTAAAGGTAGAAGCTGTGGAAAAGCATGGTCCGAATAATAATGATCAAAGGCAAACCAACTTTGTTTGGCTTTGGGGGGTAAGTCTTTTAACGCGGGGTAAATCGTATCCCAGTCACCGAACACTTTAAGCCCTGCGGCTTTTCCTTCAAGCAGTGCAGTATCAAGGCTAAAAAGACCTTGATAGCATACGTCTTGTACAAAGTTGAGGTTGATAGCTGCCATGTCGTCATGGAGTAAAAAATGCCCTGTTTTGTCGAGCACATAACCCGTTTCATGTTGCCACACTAATCCCATGCTGAGTCCCATATCCAACAATACACCTAGGGCGTATTGGCTCAGTGACGTGGATTGGCTTAATTGGGCCACAGTGATCCCATGTTCGGCTGCTTTATCTATTTGGGCTAATACATCGAATTTGAGTAGGCAGTGGGCGACTTGGAAGCTGATGGGGCCGAAGGCGATTTTTTGAGCTTCAAACTTCGCATTAAAAGCGCTGATCTTAGAGGGCTTGCGGTAAAAAGGCATAAAAAGGCATAGATTGGCATGATGATCTGCCCTTTATAACCCACTGAGCGATGAAAGCCAGTTAACAAGCGGATAATTATGAACTGCATCCAAACTTGGACAGTAAATTGCTGAACGATGCGATAGGGATCAAATGATGAGCAGACGCTAAATAAACATACCCAGCAGGTCTGGGTATGTTTAGGCAACAAGTATGTCGATTACTGGATGTTTTCTTCGTCGCCAAATTGACCTTGGAACAGGACTGAAGATAAGTAACGTTCGGCAGCAGAGGGCAGAATAACCACAATGGTTTTACCTGCAAACTCAGGCAGCGCTGCAATACGGTTGGCCGCAACAACCGCTGCACCCGATGATATCCCGACTAAAATGCCTTCTTCTTGCATTAAGCGACGCGCCATGTCGATGGCTTCATCGTTGGTGACAGCTTCAACTCGGTCAATCAATTCTAAATCTAAGTTACCAGGGATAAAGCCTGCACCAATACCTTGGATTTTATGTGGCCCTGGTTGCACAGGTAGACCTGCTAAGGTTTGCGCAATCACAGGAGAATCTGCTGGCTCAACCGCAACCGAAGTAATGGTTTTGCCAGCCACTTTTTTCAAGTAACGGCTTACCCCGGTAATGGTACCACCAGTACCGACACCCGCCACAAACACATCTATTTCACCGTCGGTATCATTCCAGATTTCTGGACCTGTGGTTTTTTCGTGGATCTCTGGGTTCGCAGGGTTATTAAACTGTTGTAATAAAATGTATTTTTCAGGAGCAGATTGACGAATTTCTTCCGCTTTATCAATCGCACCTTTCATACCCTTCGCGCCTTCTGTCAGCACGAGAGTTGCACCAAGGGCTTTGAGCAGCTTGCGACGCTCTAAACTCATAGTATTAGGCATGGTAAGGGTTAGTTTATAGCCTCGTGCTGCGGCAACGTAGGCTAAGGCTATACCCGTATTGCCTGAAGTCGGCTCAATAAGTTCATGGTCTTTTGTCAGTAGGCCCTTTTTCTCGGCATCCCAAATCATATTGGCACCGATGCGGCATTTAACACTGAAACTTGGGTTGCGTGCTTCGACTTTTGCCAGCACTCTGCCTTGGCTAACACGGTTTAAACGTACTAGCGGGGTATTACCAATAGTATATGAATTATCTTCGAAAATTTTGCTCATGGATTGCTTGCTCCTGTGTTGGCACTATTGAATCATAATCTGCTGCCGTATTTTTAGAAGTGATAGTTTGTTCTTCGTTATTCGATTTAGTTATTAACACTGCCATTGTTATTCGCAAAGCCTGATTGGCAGCCCGCTTAACCATATTAACCTCTTACTAACATAAACAACATTGTTGCATTTACGAGGGGAACTTCTCGATGGTTCGATCGTAAACAAGCCTATCACCCATATTGGACAAGCGCTTCAGTATCAAAGGGCATGACAGAAAATGATCAACGTGAAATGATGCTAGAAACCATAGCCGACAGTAGTTTGCCTGCCGTCGACCGAGAAAAGTTACAGGCGGAGGTGTTTATGGGCCGCGTATGGGCGTTACGGTGGCTATGCTGCGGGCTTTACTACCCAAGCCGTTGCTTTACCGATTACTCGAACAATATTCGCAGTAATTTTGGTTTCTTGAATCGCTGCGCCCCAGTGCGGCCGATCAAGCCGATAAGTTATTCCATCAACAGGGGCGTAAAGTTTTTAAAGAGCTGTTACCGATGATTTATCAGCATTTGGATGAACATTTCGCCGAGCAAGCGTTAACGCCGCAGTCGTTTAAACGTTTTTGGTTGCATCAAGCGAATATCAACATGAATCAGTTTATGGTGAAAAAGTTGTTAGGGGACGATGTTAGCCCTGCGCAAGCACCCGTGGTGTTAGATCAATACGCCAATACGGCTTCAGCAGGCTCAGTGATGGCCTTTCACCCATTTTCCAGTGACTTTAATGCGGGCGATTTAGGCCGATTATGTTCATTCGGTGCAGGATATTCCATCGGCAGCGTCATTTTGCAAAAGTGCTAAGCTGAACTTGGCAGCGCAGATTGTTCTGCGATCTTTATCAATAAAAACAGCCTCAATTGTGGCTGTTTTTATGTTGCAGGAATTGATATCAGCCCCACATCATTTTAGATTAGTATTTGTATTTTTAATTATTCTGGTGCTATTGCATGATTGCGGTAGGCTTCTCGATACTTGTCGACCCACATGGCGGTCGCGCCACAAATCGCTACCGGCATCACGATAAAGTTGACTATGGGGATCATCGAAAAAAGCGTCACAGTGGCGCCAAAGCTAAAACTGCTGCCACGGGTTTGATTTAAGGCAAAGCGCATCTCTTTAAAACTGACTTTGTGGTTATCGAAGGGATAGTCGCAGTACTGAATTGCCATCATCCAAGCGCTGAAAAAAAACCATAAGATGGGTGCGAGGGTTTGACCGATAAATGGAACGAGAAAAAGCAATAACAATACCAGTGCGCGTGGCAGATAGTATTTGAGTTTTATCCACTCACGACCAAAAATACGCGGCAGATCTTTTACAACATCGAGACTCGTGCCAGTGTATAGCGGTTTTCCCGTTAATAATTGTTCTACTTTCTCCGCTAATAAACCATTAAAGGGTGCGGCAAGCCAGTTCATGACCGAGCTAAACACAAAAGCAAGCATGACGAGCATAGTGGTGACGGCGAGCGGCCAAAGTAAAAAGTTTAACCAGCTTAAATAGTCAGGGAGTTGGGCATTCATCCACGTGAATAGTGTGCCCAACTGGCCTATGGCTACATAAATGACGCCGGCAAACAGCAGCAGGTTAATCATTAACGGAATAAATACGAAAGTGCGCAGGCCTTTACGGGTAATCAACCTAAAGCCATCGAGAAAATAATTTACGCCACTTTTGGCTGGGAAGGGCAAGGTTTTCTTCTGTGTCATATTGTCTTTCCAAAACGTTAAGCGATAGCGTGGGAAACAAATTACTGTGATTGTGAGCAACTCATAAGCAGATGACAAGCGAAAAACTGCGTGAATTCAATAAAAAGCGTTACAAAATGCGGCCTGCTTTGTTAAAGTGACCAGCTGATTCTATTTATCCTCGTTAGGCCAATGTCGGGCCCCCATCAGAGACGCACTCACTGGCATTATGAGATTAAAACAAATAAAACTTGCCGGCTTTAAGTCGTTTGTCGATACCACTAAAATTCCTTTTTTACAGGCATTAACCGCCATTATTGGCCCCAATGGCTGCGGTAAATCGAACGTCATCGATGCCGTGCGTTGGGTATTAGGTGAAAGCTCGGCGAAACACCTGCGTGGTGATTCCATGAGTGACGTGATTTTTAACGGATCAAGCGCCCGCAAGCCTGTATCTGTCGCGGGTGTTGAACTTATTTTTGAAAACAAAGATGGCCGCCTCGCGGGGCAATACGCCAGTTACGAAGAAATCGCCGTCAAGCGGCAGGTGAGTCGTGATGGTGAGTCATGGTATTTTCTCAATGGTCAAAAATGTCGCCGTAAAGACATTACTGATTTGTTTATGGGCACAGGCCTTGGCCCGCGCAGTTACGCCATTATTGAACAAGGCACGATTTCTCGCCTGATCGAATCTAAACCCCAAGACCTACGTACCTTTATTGAGGAAGCCGCGGGGATTTCTCGCTATAAAGAACGCCGCCGTGAAACCGAAAACCGTATCCGCCATACCCGTGAAAACCTCGAGCGTTTAGGCGATATTCGTAGTGAACTTGGCAAACAGTTGGATAAACTGGCGCAGCAGTCTAAGGCCGCTAAGCAATATCGTGAATTGAAACAGGCTGAGCGTAAAACCCATGCCGAGCTCCTCGTGATGCGCTATCAAGAGTTGCAAGACCAAATGGCGAGCCTATCTGAGCAAATCCGCGCCATCGAAGTGCAGCAAGCTGCGGTGCAATCTCTTGCGCAAACCGGTGAGTTACACACGACGGAGTTGCAAGTACAACTCGCCCAATTGGCAGAGCAAGAGCAGCGTGCGGTTGAAGCCTATTATCTGACGGGTACTGAGATCGCTAAGTTAGAGCAACAGTTACAGAATCAAAAGCAGCGTGATGCCCAGCTTGAAACCCAGCTGACACAAGTCAAAGAGCAGATCCGACATAATACCGACAAGCTTCACGGCTATAAAACAAGTCTTAGCGCGTTAGAGCTTGAGCTTGCCAAGCTTGGGCCGCAGCATGATGAGCAACAAGAAATGATGGATGAGCTGCAATCCCAGTGGGAAATGAGCATAGCGCGCAGCCAGCAGCAAGCCGAAGTCGCGCGCCATCAGGCCGTGGATGTTTCTCAGCACAGGTTACAGCTGGAACTGCGCCGCAGCCAGTTGGTCCATCAGCAGCAATTATTACAACATAAACAGCAACAAAGTCATGAGCAGCAAGCGGAGCTCACCGCCTTAGTGAGTGGCTCGCTTGCCTCAAACATCCAGCCATTGCAGCAAGACATTACGTCTTTGGATGAAACGATTATGCTGCAATCAGAAGTTAATTTTAAACAAGAACAAACTGTTAGCACAAACACCCACGCCTTAGATAATGCTCGCCACAGCGTCGAGCAAGTTCTGCAACAATTAACTGCAACCAAAGCGCGTTATGATCTGGTTGAACAATGGTTAACCAAGCAGGAGCAGCAAAGTGATAAACCGCAGCTATGGCAGAGTTTAACCGTCGAGAACGGCTGGGAAACGGCGGCTGAACTGGCTCTTAATGGCTTGTTGACGTTGCCCGTTGGCGTCACTGAAACCGAAATGGGCTTTCAAGCGTTAGCGGCGCCAGCAAACCAAAGTGAATTTTTACACTCTGAAGTGAACCTTGCGCCTTGGTTAGCAGGGCTTAGGTGGGCAAAGGATATCCATGCCGCTAAAATGCTGCTGCCACAATTAAAGTATGATGAGCGTATCGTTACCGCTGACGGGTACCTACTGGGGCAAGGTTTTTTAATCACAAAGACTGAGGGCGCCCTGTCACTGGTGCAACTCAGTAAAGAGCAAGCTCAGTTAGCGCAAAATATCCTTGATTTGCAACAATCCCTGCAGATTCAGCAAGGCAAGATGACAGATCTTGCGGCTATGTTGCAGCAGCAAAGACAACAACTGACCGATGGCGCGCAAAAATTACATCAATTACAGTTAGACAAAGCGACTAAGTCGATGCAGCTCAGTGGGTTAATCGATCAAGTGAAGGAACGCGTCGAACAGCAAAGTAAACTCGACGCGGCGTTAAGTACGAGTTTGCTTGATATTGAACGCTTAAGTGAGCAATGCGAATTATTAGCAGAACAAGAAATGGAGCTCGATGAGACGCTGCAGGCTAGTGAAGATATTCAGCGGCAACTCATCCAAGACACACAGGCCGATAGTGTGCGCCATCAAGCATTAAAAGGGCGAATGACTGAGGTTGAACGCCAATTATCAGCCACGGCTATGGGGTTGCAAACCCTGACTATACGCATGGCCGTGAGTACGGAGCAAATTGAATCACAGCAAGTGCGTGTTAATGAACTCATCCACTCCCGTGAGTCTGTGTTAACAGAACTTGCCAAAGTTGCCCAATTGAGTGGGGGACATAAGAGTGTGCAGTTGACTGAGCAGTTAACGCAGTTACTAAAGCAACAACATCAGCAACAACAGAGCTTAAAAGAGGTTCGTCAGCTGCAAAGTGAGCTTACTGAAACATTAAATTGTATAGGAATAAAGCAAAAACAAGAGCTTGGTAAGCTTGAGGGCTTGACTCAAAACCTGAGCACGTTAAAGTTACGTCGTGAAGGAATAAAAGGTCAAGCCAATAGTCAGCGAGATGCCTTACTGGAACAGCAAATTATTCTGTCTGACATTGTTGGAAACTTGCCCGCAGAAGGAAAAACAGACAAGTGGCAGCGTGATTTAGATCAAATACGACAGGAAATTATTCGTTTAGGTGCCATAAATCTTGCAGCGATCGAAGAATTTGAACAACAAAGTGAGCGAAAATCGTATCTTGATCATCAAGATGACGATTTAAACAAGGGACTCGCAACCTTAGAGGAAGCGATCCGTAAAATAGATAAGGAAACCCGAAGCCGCTTTAAGACGACATTTGACTCAGTCAACGAAGATCTCGGACGCTTATTTCCGAAAGTGTTTGGTGGCGGGCGAGCGTACTTAGCATTAACGGGCGATGATTTGTTAGAAACGGGCGTCACTATTATGGCGCAGCCACCCGGTAAGAAGAACAGCACTATCCATCTTCTTTCCGGTGGTGAAAAAGCATTAACCGCTTTATCATTGGTATTTGCGATTTTTAGGCTGAATCCTGCCCCCTTCTGTATGTTAGATGAAGTGGATGCGCCATTAGACGATGCCAACGTAGAACGTTTCTGTCGATTACTGAAAGAAATGTCACAGAGCGTACAATTTATTTATATCAGCCATAACAAAATAACTATGGAAATGGCGGATCAACTTATCGGTGTGACTATGCACGAGCCTGGTGTGTCTCGTATAGTCGCGGTAGACATAGAGCAAGCGGTAGCGATGGCTGACGCTGGATAACGAGAAAGACAGGGTAACCAATGGAAGATTTGCAACTAGTATTGTTCGTTTTAGGCGCCATAGCCATAGTTGCTGTGCTGGTGCATGGATTTTGGTCTATCAGAAGGCAACAGCCTAAGTCATTGAAAGATAATCCAATGAGCAACTTTTATAAAAATCAGGCCGAGAAGGGGGAGTCGATCCCTAAGCGGATTGATGCTGAAGGATTTGATGCTGACGGTATTGGCTCTGTGCGAGTGCGTAAAACCGGTGACCTCGCTCCTAACAACGAAACTCCCGTGGTAAATCCTTATTTGAAACAGGAAGTAAAACTAGAGGCTAAGTCTGAATTTAAACCGCAAGAGTTCACATCGGAACGAAAAGTAGACCCTAAGCAATCATCTGTTTTTGTTCAGCCCGATTTTAGCTTGCAGCCACCCGTAGCAAAAGAGGAACACCGTGGCCCGAAAGTCTCGCGCCAAGAGCCACTTTTAAACATGCAGACGAATACGCAAGCGCTGCCAATGGGCCAGTCCCATGCGGCCATCGTTGCACAAAATGCCGCGGAGCAGGAACATGCGTTACGTGCAGCCCCGCAGCAAACCGTTTTGTTAAACGAAAATGACAATAAAAAAGACCATCAACAAGAGGTCGTTATCGAACACGTTGTTGAAGATGACTTAGCGGATCCCCGCGACGTACTGGTATTACATGTGGTCGCTAAAGAGGGGTTACAGCTTAACGGGGCTGAACTGCTACCTTGTTTCTTGACCTTGAATTTTAAATATGGCGACATGAATATTTTCCATCGTCATGTGGATAATGCGGGTAATGGTAAGGTGTTGTTTTCGATCGCGAACATGCTAAAACCTGGTGTGTTTGATCCCGATAATATGGAGCAGTTTAGTACTCAAGGGGTGGTGTTTTTCATGACCTTACCTTGCTATGGCGATGCCCTAATGAACTTCTCGATTATGCTTAACTCTGCGCGCCAACTCGCTGAGGATATCGATGCTGTGGTACTCGATGGGCAACGTCAACCTTGGGGTGAGTTTACTAAGCAAGATTATTTACAGCGCATTCGGGCTAACGCGTAAACGGGTGCCGCTTGGCGGTGAATAAAATGGATGAGGCCGCGATTGCGGCCTCATTTTTTGTGATCTACTTTTTGTGTTCTAAAGCAATTTGGATAAAGAATATGCAAGGCATTCAACTCGATACATTCTATTCTGGATCTCTTTCTGAAGCGGTTACGCCAGAAAACGCACTGCAGGTGATGCAAGCGCTCAGTCAATCACTGAACGAGCATAACATTCGTTATTATGTTGATGATGAGCCAAGCATTACCGATGCTGAGTACGATAGGCTGATGCAGCGTTTGATCAAGTTAGAAGTGTTATATCCTCATTTGATTGTGGCTGATTCACCGACCCAAAGGGTGGGGGGATTGGCGCTGGCTAAGTTTGATCAAATCACTCATCTTAAACCGATGTTGAGCCTAGATAACGCCTTCGATGAGACGGATTTTAGTGCTTTTAATAAGCGTGTCACCGATAAAGTGGGCGATGTGGGCTTTTGTTGTGAGCCTAAACTCGATGGACTTGCCGTGAGCCTTTTGTATCGTCATGGTGTACTTGAGCGTGCTGCAACTCGCGGTGATGGTTCAGTGGGTGAAGACATCACTGAAAACGTGAAAACCATTAAATCGATCCCCCTTAAATTACGCGGTAATGATTTCCCAGCGCTTGTTGAAGTGCGCGGCGAGGCGTTTATGCCTAAAGCCGCCTTTGAGACATTGAACGACAGAGCACGCGCCAAGGGTGAGAAACCGTTTGTGAATCCGCGTAACGCCGCCGCAGGCAGTTTGCGTCAACTGGACAGTAAAATTACCGCCGCCCGTTCATTGGCTTTTTATGCCTATGCGCTCGGTGTGGTGCAGCCCGATTCCCATCCGTTAGCTAAAACCCATTTTGAACAGTTGCAACAGCTTAAATCGTGGGGTTTACCCGTTAGTCATGAAATCAAAATCTGCGCCGAATTAAGTCAAGTGTTTGACTACTACAAAGATATTCTCAGCCGGCGTGGTGATTTAGCCTTTGAAATTGATGGTGTCGTGATGAAAGTCAACGACCTTACCCAGCAGCAACGTTTGGGTTTTGTGGCGAAATCTCCCCGCTGGGCGATTGCCTATAAGTTCCCCGCGCAAGAGGAAATGACCCTCCTTGAAGGGGTCGATTTTCAAGTTGGCCGCACGGGCGCGGTGACGCCTGTGGCACGCTTAAAGCCGGTGTTTGTTGGTGGCGTGACGGTATCGAATGCCACCTTGCACAATGCCGATGAAATCGCCCGTTTAGGTATTAAAGTTGGAGATACTGTGATCATTCGCCGCGCTGGCGACGTGATCCCGCAAATTGTTGCCATAGTGCCTGAAAGACGCCCTGAAACGGCGACTGATATTGTATTTCCACACCATTGCCCTGTATGTGGCAGTGTAGTCGAGCGTCTTGAAGCTGAGGCCGTGGCTCGCTGTAGCGGGGGTTTATTTTGTGAAGCGCAGCGTAAAGAAGCGATTAAGCATTTTGCATCCCGCAAGGCTTTGGATATCGATGGTATGGGTGACAAAGTCGTCGAGCAATTGATTGATAAAGAATTAGTCCAAAATCCTGCTGATTTGTTTAAGCTCACGGCTTCCATGATGACGATGCTTGATCGCATGGGGATGAAGTCGGCAACCAATTTAGCGCTAGCAATTGATGCGGCTAAAACAACGACCCTCGCACGGTTTTTATATGGTTTAGGTATTCGCGAAGTGGGCGAGGCGACAGCGGCGAACCTTGCGGCGCACTTTACCTGTTTAGAAGCGCTGCGGGTTGCGACGGTTGAGCAGTTAACTGAAGTAGAAGATGTGGGCGGCGTAGTTGCCCAACATGTGGCGCATTTTTTTGCCCAGGGCCATAACCTTGAAGTGGTTGATGCGTTAGTTGCTGCAGGTGTTCATTGGCCAGCCATTCAAGCGCCGAGTGCAGATGCACAGCCGCTTAAAGGCCAAACGTGGGTATTAACGGGCACCTTAAATCAGCTCAATCGTAATGATGCTAAAGCACAGTTGCAGGCGCTGGGAGCTAAAGTGGCAGGCAGTGTCTCCAAAAACACCGATTGCTTAGTGGCGGGTGAGGCGGCAGGTTCAAAACTGGCTAAAGCGCAGGAGCTTGGCGTTAAAGTGATGGATGAGGATGAGTTGTTAGCACTCCTTGCTGCTAATGCTTGATTGCCGTCAGTTGAAATAGGGCGCAGCTGGCGCTCAAATCTTTTGAGGTGTTAGCCGTGTGTCGTTTATCAATGTGTTGAAAGCCGTTAAATCTTGATTATTAAATCGCGCCTGCCCAAGGCGCGATTTTTATTTGGCGGAACAAGATAAGAAAGCATGGGAAAATATTCTCTATTGGCTATTGAATTATCCGCGATGAGCACCATCTCCTTAAATATGCTGTTGTAGATTTTGCCCATTGAGCACCTATTTGAATTTCAGTCACATCACTTGGCTTGATGATAAAGGCCACATTAAACCACCGCTGTTTTTATACCTACTCTTGGCTTTTCTTGCACGCGGTTGGTGTTTATTTATTGTATCGCTCACGCAGTCGAGTGATAGAGCTGAGCTCGTGCGGATTTTTTACCCTGAAAAGTCTGATTTTTTGCTGGCGCTGGCGGCGGGTCTTGGCGCGGTATTGATTTATCTTGTGGTGATTGCCGAACGTCGCCGTTCACCTCAATGGTTAAGACCGTTCTTTATGCATTTAAAATGGAGTCTGTGGTTGCTGTTGATTATTGACGCTGTCTTGTTGGGGCAGCGACTCATTCATGGCCAATTCCTGTTCCATTGGAGCCTTGCTTTAGATGCCTTAATGCTGTTTTGGTCGAGTATTTATTTGCTGAAATCGAAACGACTCAGTTATTACCTTCGTGATTGGCCAAAAGAAGAAGCTAAATAAAGGCAATGATAGTTGTTATGATATTGTTATAGGGTAACTTTATGTATATTTAACCTGTTAGGGATAGACAGGGATGTGTTCTATCCGTCAGTTTATGAAGCATTTTTCATGATTTCGCCATAAAATGTTTTGAATCATCTATAGTAATATGTACTTAGCTTCAATGTGTCCTATTGGAGACATTGACAACGTCATCAATGTGATCAATGTCTATCCCGCATTACATTGGAAAGGAGCCATATTGCGTGGCAAAAGTCACTCAAAAAAGATTGCTACTAGCAGAAATTCAACTTGGCATGAGAGTCAAGTTACCCTTGTCATGGACAAATCACCCCTTTTTATTTAACCGTATTGATATTAGTAGCGCCGCTCAAATTGAGATGATCCGTGGGTTAGGTGTCCCTTTTGTCTTTTTATTATCTGAATTTAATCCAGTAACTGAGATCGTTGAGGTAGAAAAAGACATTGACGTTGCGGTAGAAATTAAACCCGAACGCGATCTCAAAGCTGATACGCGTAAGGCAATGCGATTGAGTCAGAAGCGTTTTTTAATAAATGTAAATAACTGCCGTAATGTGTTGGGTAAGATTGTCAGTGACCCAGAGGGCGCCTATCGATTGTCGGCGGCACTGGTTGAAGACTTACTCGGCCATCTACAAGCAGTTGAAAAACCTTTTCTTACCTTGGTTGGAATGGACGAGAAAGAAGTGAGTGTCACTCAGCACTGTGTGTCTGTAGCCGTGTTGGCAATGATGATGGGTCACGCATTGGATTTAACGCCCAGGGATCTACGTGATATCGCTCTTGGTAGTTTGTTGCATGATATAGGTAAACTTAAAGTACCTGATGTGATCCGCCGTAAACGCATTGAACTAACACCACATGAAGCAAACTATTTGCAGATGCACCCCAACTTTGCTTATAACATGCTCAATAGTTCAGGATTATTTCCTAAAGAAGTACTACACATTGTACTGCACCATCATGAATTTATTGATGGCTCAGGGTTCCCCGATGGTTTAACGAGCCATAAAATACCGATAACGACTCAAATTGTAAGTTTATCAAATGATTATCACCAGCAATTAAGTGGCCAACAAACATGCTCTCCTCAGGTTGCTTTGGGTTATTTATTTAAGAATAGGGCGACTAAGCATGCTGAAGCCTTAATTGCGATTTTGGTTAAAATACTTGGTATTTATCCACCAGGGACAGTGGTTAGACTATCGGATAATAACGTAGCTAAAGTGATGATGACGACCAAAAATGTGAGTCAGCCACAGGTGTGGGCTTGTAAAGAAGATGGCAGTGAGCCATCACTGCGTTTTTTAAGTAATGAAGGTGTTACAGTGCAAAAAGCCATCAAAGCGGAGGAGTTGTCCGAGGGGGCGATTCGAACATTGCAAGTTGATAAAGGGATTAGTTTTTATTTTAGTGCACTACAAACTTGAATCTTATACGCTAAGTTCCGTATTCTAACCGCTGATGCAATTACCTTAGGGATAATATGGCGAATGTAAGAGTAGAACACGGCGCAGTAACGTCCAGTGTGGCTGTAGTCGGTTGTGGTTGGTTTGGTTTTGCTTTGGCAAAGCAACTGGTCCAAGAAGGCTATCGCGTCACCGGCTGTAAGCGCAGCGCTGAAGACTTATCAGTATTAACCGCCGCGGGGATCAAGGCTTATCCACTGCAATTAGGCAACGAGGCGCAATCACTACCCGATGCTAAGGCGTTAACCGGTTTATTTCAGACCGATTATTTGGTTGTGAATATTCCCCCCCGATTAAAGCGTGGCAACGCGGCTTATCTTGAAGAATTACAACAACTCATTGCATTAACCCAAGGCTGGCAATATCAGCGGATTGTGTTTATTAGTTCTACGGGCGTGTATCCGACTCAAGATAAACGGATGACAGAAGCCGATGCAATGGCAGAATCAAGCGATAGCCAAGTGCTGTTAGCGGCTGAAGCGTTATTTCAAGCACTGCCGCATACCTGTATTGTCCGCTTTGCCGGACTTGTCGGGCCAAAACGCCATCCTGGGCGTTTTCTTGCTGGAAAAACGGATGTGAGTGGTGCGAATGTTGCGGTGAATCTTGTCCACCTCAGTGACTGTGTGCGTGCTATAAGCACGATTCTTGCTGCAGCACATTCTGGATCCTCTGTGGCCCCGATTTACAACCTTTGCGCTCCGATACATCCCACTAAAGCTGAGTTTTATCAAGCTGGCGCCCTGTCTCTGGGATTGGTTGCGCCAGAATTTAATCAACAATCTATGCCGAGTAAAGTCATCCAAGCAGATGCAATTGTCACCGATTTAGGTTTTCGCTATCAGTATCTCTCTCCACTTGATATGTTGGCGTCATGTTGACAGAGGCCAATGTATATACCCAAACTGCCTGAAGATACGAGTTTCAGAGCGCCTAGGGTGCTTCAATTCAAGGCGCAGCAATGACAGAATGTCGGCTACCTTTTGAATTGATGCAACACGGAAGTG
>JBOFUF010000314.1:0-11915 GCA_051652445.1 Shewanella sp. | reverse complement strand
TGTGTAAATTGCTTGTCATACGATCCGAGCCCCCTTGGCCACGGTGATCGATGGCATAAACGGAATAGCCCTGTTGATATAAATCGAAGATCAGTTCTTGGTACTTTAAATAGGATTCAACTCTGCCAGTGCTCAGCACTATCGCGGTATGCGCCTGGGGATGTTTGACCATCATATAGGCCAGCATGACGCCGTCGGCAGTGGCCAGCGTGTCTTGAACAACGCTTTGCCAGAAGGCTTGCTGCTCTGAGGTATTTAAATCGTGTTCAGTCGAAAATGTCACTTTGGCTTGGCTCATACTTAGTCATAAATCATTGGGTTTGAATGGCTTGCTAGAGTGTAACAGACAACCATAGGCGTCTGAAAATATCGACTCCCATGAATTTCATTAACTTAGTGAGTCGCCTTTTTCGCTTCAATAAGATCATTGATTTGCTGTTCGAGGATCGACATAGGCACCGAGCCATTTTCGATCACAGCATCGTGGAAGGCACGAATATCAAATTTGTCGCCGAGTTGCCGTTCTGCTTTGGCACGTAATCGTTTGATGGTTAACTCACCAATCTTGTAGGATAAGGCTTGTCCTGGCCACGAAATATAGCGGTCAATTTCGGTAGTGACATTGTGCAGTGATAGTGAAGTATTGCTGGCCATAAAGTCGATGGCTTGTTGACGGCTCCATCCTTAGGCATGTATGCCTGTGTCTACAACTAAACGGGCTGCGCGCCACATTTCATAGGTTAAGCGACCAAAATTACTGTATGGATCTTGGTATCAACCCGCTTCTAAACCTCAGTATTCGCAATATAGCCCCCATCCTTCACCAAAGGCAGATATATAGCCATAACGACGAAAATCTGGAGGTGAGGTTAGCTCAGGTTGAGTGAAATTTGCAGATGATGACAGGGTACTGCTTCGTGCAAGGTTAAGGCTTCTAGCTCGTAGAGTGGGCGCTTATCCAATGCATAAGTGTTGACCCAGTAGTAACTGTAATGGTCGAGTGCATTGAGTTACGCTAGTACTGCTATTTGGCCTTGATTATGCTTGGCGAGCTCAGCTGGCGAGAGATCGGCTAACTTTCCTGCGACACTGACATCGCTAATGCTGTAAGCCATCTCGGGATTTACCCTGAGCTGTCATTGCCGGTTTCGAAAGATAATGTCCTGTAGGGCAGGAGCAATAAGTCCAACTTGTGATTGTGTTGTCGGCATTTTCTGTGGGGCTAAGGTTTGGCTATTTTTAGTGGTTTGAGTGACAGTGCAGGCGCTTAATGTGCATATCAATAAACTGGGGGTTAACAGTTTCTGCAGGTGAGATCTCGGATATTTTAGATGTTATATAAGTTATTATGCCAGATGAATACCGTCATATCCTTACATGGATATTCAGGTAATTGTGGCTGAATGTGAATTTAAACGTGTTTGGTACATAAATGCTCCTAAAAATGCGTGTTAAACTCTGTTTCCGCCCGCGACCAAATAACAAAAGCATTGGCTGGGTAGTTCAAATAGGGGGTAAATATGATTGATACATCCATTCCATTGGTGGATCTGCATCGTCACTTAGACGGTAATGTGCGAGTTAACACCATTTGGGAGCTAGGACACCAACACGGCATTGCGCTACCTGCCGACTCTTTAGCGACGCTCGCACCGTTTGTGCAAATTCAGGGGAAAGAAACCAGTTTAGTTGCCTTCTTAAAGAAGCTCGATTGGATGGTTGCCGTGCTGGCAGATTTGGATGCGGTTAAGCGCGTTGCCTATGAAAACGTTGCCGATGCGGCATTATCTGGCTTAGATTACGCTGAATTACGTTTTAGTCCTTACTATATGGCGATGAACCATAAGTTACCGATTGAAGGCGTCGTTGAAGCCGTTATCGACGGTGTTAAAGCAGGCTTAAAAGACTATAACGTTAAGATTAATTTGATTGGCATTATGTCACGTTCATTTGGCCAAGCTGCTTGTACTCAAGAACTTGAAGGATTACTTGCCCATAAACAACATCTGGTGGCGATGGATTTGGCCGGTGATGAATTAGGCTTCCCAGGCGAGTTATTTAACGATCACTTTAAACGTGTTCGTGATGCTGGCCTTGCGATTACGGCTCACGCCGGTGAATCTGCGGGTTCGCAAAGTATGTGGCAAGCGATTCAAGAGCTTGGCGCAACTCGAATTGGTCATGGGGTGAACGCGATTCACGATCCTAAGCTGATGGAATATCTTGCTAAGCACCGTATTGGCATCGAATCTTGCCCAACCAGTAACTTGCATACTTCTACTGTCGCTTCTTACGTTGAGCATCCTTTTAGAACCTTTATGGATGCGGATGTGTTGATAAGCCTTAATACTGACGATCCAGGTGTGAGTGCTATCGATATCAACCATGAGTATCGTATCGCCAAATCTGAACTTAAATTAACCGATGCTGAGTTAGCACAGGTGCAACGCAACGGTGTTGAAATGGCGTTTTTATCGACGAGTGAGCGCAAAGCGCTGTATGGCGCCAAGCTCTAATTTGAGTAGGCTTAAGTTGAATAGGCTTAAGTTGATTCAAGTTTGCCCATAAATAAAAAATCCGACACTGATGTCGGATTTTTTATTTGGGTTTGCCAGCCTTTACGCGGGTTAAATCACCCGTGAAAACTGTTGTTGGCGTGCTTTTTGACGGTAATAAAGGTCAAAACACATACAAATATTACGGATTAATAGATGGCCAGTTGCGCTAATGGTTAGCTTTCTATCCGTTTGGATCACTAATTTATCATCAATAAAGGTCTGTAGCAGCTTGAGATCTTCTGCGAAATACTCTTCAAAATGAATGCCGAGTTTTTCATCCATTTTTGCCATATCTAAATCAAAATGACAAATGAGCTGCTTGATTACCACGCGACGGATCTCATCGTCACGATTTAGGCCGCATCCTTTCCAGAGGGCGTGACCTTGAGCATCGATAGCTTCGTAGTAAGGACGAATATCTTTTTGATTTTGCGCGTAACAATCACCAATCTGGCTGATGGATGACACGCCAAGACCGAGTAAATCACATTCTTCTTGAGTGGTATAACCTTGGAAGTTGCGGTGTAGCTTACCTTCACGCTGCAATTTGGCTAAGGTATCGTCAGGTTTAGCAAAGTGATCCATACCAATAAATTGATAGCCAGCGCCAGTTAACGTCTCAATAGTTTGATGTAGCATATCGAGTTTTTGTTTTGGCGAAGGTAAGTGCTCATCTTTAATTTTACGCTGCGCCGCAAAACGTGCTGGTAAATGGGCATAGTTAAATACCGACAGACGGTCAGGCGATAAATCTAAAACACGCTGCATTGTGGCGGCAAAGGTTGCTGGCGTTTGGTGTGGTAACCCATAGATTAAATCTATGTTGGTCGATACAAAACCCATAGCCTTAGCTTTAGCCATTAAGTCGAAAATAAATTGTTCATCTTGCTCGCGATTCACGGCAATTTGTACTTCTTTATTGAAATCTTGAACACCAATCGAAATTCGGTTAAAACCCGCTTCTTTCAACGTGTCGAGTATGGAAAGTTCAATCTCACGCGGATCGACTTCAATCGAAAACTCGCCTTCATCGGCAAAATTAAAATTAGCCTTAATTAATGCAGTAAGTTTAAGAATTTGTTCTGGATTTAAAAATGTTGGCGTGCCACCACCCCAGTGCATTTGGGTTACACTATAGTGCTTAAATAGAGGGGCGCGCTTGATAATTTCTTGGCTTAAATAGTCGATATATTGATCGGCTTTATGAGCGTGGCGGGTGACCACCTTATTGCAACCACAGTAATAGCAAAGTTTGGCGCAGAACGGGATATGAATATACAGCGATAATTTATCGCTTTTACTGGTTTCAATCGCCGTTAATAGACGCTGCTCAGTGAAGGAATCATCGAACTCTAGAGCCGTTGGGTACGAGGTGTAACGGGGGCCGCTATAGTTATATTTTTCGATCATCGACTGATCCCAACTAATCTGAGTGGGCTGATTCAAGGCGTGTCCTCCGAAGGTAAATTAGCAACAAACGAAGTATGCAAGGTTCTTTCGTAAATAACCTTGATCTAGGTTGTAAAATTGAAGTCTGTTATTTTAGACGTTATGCAATATCTACCAAAAAACGGCGCTTGTCTGGTGGTATTTGGCCATTTAGTGCGCAGGATCACGGGAGGCGAGCAGTAAGGTTGGAGTGGGTTTTATTGATGATGACGATAAAACGACTGCATAAATGCGCTTTTATGGTTATTTAATGCACCGACTTGGGAGGGTAATCTGACAGTTTTTTTGCATCATTGGTAATACCTTGCTCTAGCGCGGCTTCTGACTTCATTCTGATTAAATCTAATCTCATTCTTTCTTGCTTAGGTAAGGCGTGTCGAGCATCCATTATTGGATGATTTCTGATTAATTCAAAATGTTTAAATAACGATGGATACTCAGGAGTCACACGCTCACTTAATGACAGAATGTCGAATAATCGTCCTATCCTCACGACACCTTCAGAGAGTTCACAGCGATCTTCAATCATAGCGGTTGCGATATAGCGGATATCATCTAAAACTTGGGTGCGTTTGGCATTCGCAGACGCTTCGCGTTCAGCTTGTTCGGCCTGCTGACGTTTTTTTTGCTGCTTGAGTTTTAGGATTAAAAATATGGCGTAGCTACTTAGCGCCACTATGATGATCAATCCGAGAATAATGATAGGCGTAGACACAGAAACTCCTTATATGAATAGCATAAGGAGTACAGTTTAAAAACTGAGCTCCTTATGCCTTAGCACTGAGAGATTAGAATTTGTCTTGATAATCTTTGAGCAAGTCAGCGCCGGATTCAAATTTATCGAATAATTCATCGTCAGACAAGGACTTAGCGGGTGATGATGGCGCGTTATCGTCCATGTCGTCACTCATACCCAATTTAACCATAAGTGCTTCAATTTTATTCAGCTGTTGATCTAACCATTTTTGGTCGACATCGTTAAGATCACGGCCTTCTTCAAGCATATCCAGTAGCTGATTTAGTCTTGGATCTTCTTCCAATTTCAGCAGTTTTTGCTCGTCGGTCAGTTTAGCTTGTTTGACTTTAGGTTGAGTGGCTTTATCTGTAATTACTGCAACAGGAAGCGTTAATGCAATAGGCTGTTTACTGCCATGTCGTGGATCTTTCTTTTTGGCAGCCTGCTGTTGTGGTGCTTGAGCCAAAATTAACCCTTCGTTATGACGACTGCCTGATTTGTTGCCAGAATCTTTACGTTTGCCAGTCGCTACAGCGCGATCTTGCTTTTTCACTCTTGGCTGTAACTTAGGGCTGTTCTCGCCGCCCTTGCGTGTTTTCTTGCTACGAGACATGGTCTTCTCAATTATTTACAACGTATGGACCCGCAGACTAAGGTTGAACTTATCTACAAGGTGCGAAATTAGGCCGAGTGTTATACCAGATTATGATGTTTTTTGCATCAAAACGAGATCTTTTACGGCAAATAATAGTTGGATATCGCTATTGTTTGCGAGGTACTCGAAGGTTTGTCGTCGGTAAAAGCTCACATGAGTGAGGTTGTTTTTATAATGCCACTTAGCAAAACCATCTAATTCAGTCAGTAATGGCGTGCTTATCGCTAACCAGCCACCCGGATGAAGTCGCTGAGAGAGCAGAGTCCACTCTTTTATAGGGTACTGAAAATGCTCAAAAACGCGATAACAGCAGATAAAATCATATGTTTGCTTTAACACATCATGATTCGGGGCAAAAAAGGGGTCGTATTGATTTAACTTATGGCCCGCATTTTCTATAGTCGCAAGACTCTCATCATCAAGTATGCGTCCAAAATTCAATCCTAATAAACTACCTGCTTGTTGCTGCTCTAATTGCGTTAACAGCGGCAAAATAAATTGTGATAGCTGTTTTTGCTTCAAGGCTATGCGTGAACGGCCATATCTTTGTTTTTCTGCAGCAGGTGGTAAATGGCTATGCGCATCTGCAAAGGTTAATTCACATGCCATGCAAACATAGAAACGCCGCTTTTTATCTTGATGAAGGAGTCGTATCTGACTGTTATGACAAAGAGGGCATCTGGGCATAGAGTCTGCTGAAGTTGGGATTAAGACTTTGATTGTAACAATTTTATTGGTTAAGTACACATTTTAGACACTGAAGGTGTTACAGCAAAGAAAAAAGGCGGCAGATTAACTGCCGCCTTATAAAAAGAGTGCTTTAGCACCTTATACTGACTCCAAGTATCCATACTTGCTATGCGACTTTCCCGGTCGGTATCCTTCTATTTTTTGCTGCTTTCCCTGCATGATTTTATTAATGGTCTTCCAGACGCTTTATATTTTTATGTCGCCATCCTGACAACAGTTTCCGTAGATGCTCTTGCGATACATCTTTATATAGCATCGTCATCATTGACGTTGAGTCAACCATCCATGTTGCTTAAGTATCTTCCAGTGATAACAAGCATCCAGCCAGTGCATCCTAAGCTATCGCTTCCTTTGCTACAGTTTACATCATGTAGACTGAGGTCCTTATGGGGCAAGTTACCCTGAGTGTAAGGTCTTTTGCTAGCAGTAAATTGGCGTTATCGGCCATGCCTTACAAAATTGTGCTGACCTGGATTTCAATTGAAAATCACGACTCTTGTTATTATTAGAGAGTGGTCTTAAGTATATTATTGTTATTGAGTATCTTTATTCTTATATCTTGAATGTTAATTATACCGAAAACTGTGAGTTATTATCAATCTTTTTGTACAAACAGATGGGTTTATCTCGGCACGGGCATGTTAAGCAGGAATCTGTGATCTATGTCAAGCGTGAATATCTTACTGTTTGTGCGCACGTCAATTTTTATGGTGAAAAAGGGTGGTGACACCCTTTTTCACTCATTAAGATTACTTAAGGCTTGAAAGATATTTAGATAGGGCCTCAATATCACTGTCGTTTAATTTTTTAGCCACATCTTGCATCATGCCATTGAGGTCATTGTGACGACCCATATCACGAAATTTAGTGAGCTGAATTTTGATGTAGGTTGGATGTTGACCTGCCAATGTTGGGAAGCCTGCAAGTTCTGCACCTTTGCCATCTGGGCCATGGCATGCCATACAGGCGGTAATACCACGAGAGACATCGCCACCCTTATAAAGTTTTTCGCCTAATTCAGGGATATCTTTCGCTTCAGTCACTTGGATAGTTTGAGTCGAAAAATATGCACTAATGTCGAGAATATCTTGATCGCTTAGAGCAATGGACATGCCTGCCATGATAGGATCCATACGCCCTTCTTTGCCGCCAGTTTGTGCAGCGCTACGGAAATCATGTAGTTGCTTTTGGAGGTAAGTGGCGTGTTGGCCCGCAATTTTGGGGTACATATCGATCATACTGTTACCGTCCATACCGTGACAGGCCGAACAGACAATGATTTTCGTTTTTCCCGCTTCAGCATTACCTTCAGCAATCGCAGGTGAAGATATGGCGGCAATTACAACAGACAGCGCAAGAGCTAGCTTTTTCATGGCGTTCCAACTTCTGGTTAAATTATTATCCTGAGCTTACTAGGGTGACCCGCAAGCGTGGTAAAATATGATTAATGTGATCGGGGTAATATTTTACACGAAAACGTGAGAAAGTAAGTAATTCTTCATAAATGATGGTATTGCGTAACAAATTCCGGAGTAAATAGTGACTGAATCTCGTATAGATTTTCGTAGGGCAAAGTTTTTAATCAGTGCTCCTGACATCGCACATTTGGATCAATATCTGCCCGGCGATGTTGGCGTTGAGATTGCATTTGCTGGCCGCTCTAATGCTGGAAAGTCTAGTGCACTCAATGCATTAACTGAGCAAAAAAGTTTAGCAAGAACCAGTAAAACACCTGGTCGTACTCAACTTATTAACGTATTTGAGTTAGATGCACAGCGTCGCTTGGTTGACTTGCCAGGTTATGGCTTTGCACAAGTCCCGTTGGCGTTGAAAAATAAATGGCAGCAAGCCTTAGGCGAATATTTGCAAAAACGCGCTTGTTTGAGCGGAGTTGTAGTGTTGATGGATATTCGCCATCCGCTAAAAGATCTCGATATGCAGATGATTGAGTGGGCGGTTGCGAGTGAAATCCCGGTATTAGCTTTGCTGACGAAATCAGACAAATTAGCTCAAAGTGCTAAGATGAAGACGGTAAATGAAGTGCGCCTCGCGCTGAGTGAGTTTGGCGACTGGGTGCAAGTCGAGTCTTTCTCATCACTCAAAGGAACCGGTAAGCCTAAAGTGTTGGCAATTCTCAATGAATGGTGTCATCCACAGTGGTTGACGGATGAGTTAGATGCGATGAGTGTTATTGAATAATTTAGTTTTTTTGGCATACATAACCACATTTGATTGTGTATGCTGCCCTCTCTTTGTCTTACGTTTCTTTGCCCCCCTCCATTTAGTTGAGTCCCATTCCTGTTTACTTTTGTCAATTTCAGGAAAAAAAATAGCCGATGAGGATGTCATCGGCCAAAAAATATTAGCTCTTTTGAGGAGAGGCTAAATTCAACAAGACTCAAGCATCATCAAATTATCTTCAATGATCCTCAATGAAACGAGCATACAGCCAATTTACTTTTTATTAAAGTAAATACTCTAGAGTTTACCGGGAGTATAAAAAAAACGTAAAAAAAAGCCTCAGCAAACAAGTTGCTGAGGCACCATAATTTGGTTGATCACAATAAGTGAAATAAAGGTCTGAAAGATAGAACATCTTAACCTCTGTACCCTACGCAGAGAATATTACGCTATTTATCTTTAAATGGAAAACAGTTTTTTCAAAAATGAGCTAATAATGTGCGGACGATCTCAGAGTTAGAGTGAAAAAACATCATTAATTGATCGTTAAATTTCATATTAAGCGATTAATCAGATAATTTAACGATAAAACAGAAATTTTAATACAAAATAGATCAATATCTGAGATTTAATGTTTTTACTCTAATGCCGGTTTATGGCTTTAGTGTGCGTGAGAGAGAACAGCAGTTGTGACATTTTGAATCTATAAACCGATAGATGTGATGAAATGGCGATATGCAGTAAAGAGTTACAGATTATCAACGTTTTTGGCGATTATGGAGGTGCTAAGAGCTAATTTGAACTCAAAATATGCAATTCAGATTAGCTCTATTGGCTTTTACATCATATTGATAGTGATTTTGGGATATCTATGGGGTTAATGAGCCTCATCCCAGTTATCACCAATGCCCGCTTCGGCGAGTAGTTCAACATCGAGATCGGCGGCTTGCGCCATCAAGGTACAGATCGTCTTTTTAAGCGTTTCCGCTTTATCCGCATCGACTTCAAACACTAATTCATCGTGAACCTGCATGATCATAGTGATTTCGCCTTGGGTTTCTGTCTTGATCCACTGAGCGATATTAATCATGGCCTTTTTGATGATATCGGCGGCCGTGCCTTGCATTGGCGCGTTAATCGCTGCACGTTCAGCGCCTTGGCGGCGCATCGCATTACGATCATGGATTTCAGGCAGATAGAGGCGGCGACCAAACAGTGTAGAGACATAACCTAAGTCCGCTGCACTGGCACGGGTTTCTTCCATATAGCGTAATACGCCAGGATAGCGGGCAAAGTAAGTGTCGATATAGGTTTGTGCTTCATGGCGTGGGATATCGAGCTGACGCGCCAAGCCAAAGGCTGACATGCCATAAATTAAACCGAAGTTAACCGCTTTGGCGCGGCGGCGTTGTTCTGTGGTCACTTCATCAAAGTCAGTACCAAAGACTTCGGCAGCCGTGGCTCTGTGAATGTCCTTGCCCTCGGCGAAGGCTTTGAGTAAGCCAGCATCTTGGGATAAATGGGCCATGATCCGTAGTTCAATTTGCGAGTAGTCGGCGGCCAAAATTTTACGGCCCGCTGGGGCGATAAAGGCTTGGCGGATACGGCGACCTTCTTCGGTGCGGATTGGGATATTTTGCAGATTAGGCTCGCTTGATGATAAACGCCCTGTGGCCGCATTGGCTTGATGATAGCTAGTGTGTACACGACCCGTTTTTGCGTTGACCATCAGCGGCAGCTTATCGGTGTAAGTGCTCTTTAACTTAGCGAGACTTCGATGCTCGAGGATTACCTTCGGCAGTGGGAAGTCTAATGACAATTCGACCAACACTTCTTCTGCGGTTGATGGCGCACCCTTTGGGGTTTTTTTGGTGATCGGATAACCTAGCTTTTCAAAAAACAAGACTTGCAGTTGCTTGGGTGAACCCAGATTGAATTTTTCTCCGGCAATGGCGTAGGCTTTTTCTTCTAAGGTATCAATTTTACGCGCGAGTTCGTCGCTTTGTTGGCCGAGTAACATGCTGTCGATTAATACCCCCTGGCGCTCAATGTCTGATAACACTTGGATCAGCGGTAATTCGACGTCGGTAAACATGGCGGCAAGTTCGGCTTCTTTTTCGAGTCTTGGCCATAAATGCTGGTGTAAACGCAGGGTGATGTCGGCATCTTCGGCCGCATAAGGTGCTGCTGTCTCTAGCGGGATTTGGTTAAAGGTCAGCTGTTTTGCCCCTTTGCCGGCTATATCTTCGAAGCTGATATTTTTATGGCCTAAGTACTTGAGCGCTAAGCCATCCATATCATGGCGCGAAGCGACTGAGTTGAAAACATAGGATTCGAGCATAGTGTCAAAAGCGACGCCCTGCAGTTTGATACCCGCATTGGCTAAGATACTGATGTCGTACTTAAGATTTTGACCGACTTTCTTCAGTTTTGGATCTTCAAGCAACGGGCGCAGTTTTTCTAACGCGACAGTTTTATCAATTTGAGTCGGTGCACCTACGTAATCGTGGGTCAGTGGAAGATAAGCGGCTTTTCCAGCCTCAACGGCAAAGGACATTCCGACCAATTCAGCGACCATGTAATCTAGGCTGGTGGTCTCGGTATCGATTGTCATCAAGTCGGCTTGCCTAAGCTTTGCAATCCAAGCGTCTAATTCGGCTTCGGTGAGAATGCAGTCGTACTGTGTTTCAATGGCTTCGACTGGCGAGGAGCCTTCTTGCATTTCTGTGGATGCGGCATCAATGGCGGTATTTGCCGTCACTTTGTTATCTAAGACTTCGGCCAACCAACGTTTAAATTCCATCTCGCCGTAGCATTTGATCAGTTCATCTTTGTCTGCAGGCATTAGGGTGAGTTGGTGCCAGTCTTGCTCAAGTTCGACATCGGTTTTGATGGTGGCGAGTTCGTAAGAAAGCTTAAGCATGTCGGCATTGTCAATGATCTTCGCCGCCATGGTTTTAGAACCTCTAAAGCCGAGCTCGGTGACTTTCTCAGGTTCTGCCAATAAGTGACTCACGCTGCCAGCTCCCGCGAGCATCGCGAGCGCCGTTTTCTCACCTACACCGGGTAAGCCAGGAATGTTATCGGCCTTGTCGCCCATCAGCGCGAGTAAATCTATGATACGGTCTGGACCGACACCAAATTTGGTGACGACTTCTTCTGGGCCCATTATGGTGTCTGTCATGGTGTTGATGAGCGTAACGTTCTCATCCACTAACTGGGCCATGTCTTTATCGCCAGTGCTGATAAGCACGGCACGGTTTTCTAAGCTGGCTTGGCGGGCAATCGTGCCGATCACGTCATCGGCTTCGACGCCGGAAATTGAAATCAGGGGTAAACCTAGTGCGCGAATAATGCGATGCAAGGGTTCGATTTGCGAACGTAGATCATCAGGCATAGGTGGGCGCTGTGCTTTGTATTCGCTGTACATGTCATTGCGGAAGGTTTTTCCCTTGGCATCGAACACGACTGCGATATGGCTTGGTTGATAACGGGTCAACAAGCTGCGTAACATATTCACTACGCCATAAACGGCACCCGTTGCTTCGCCCTTTGAGTTTGTCAGGTGAGGAGGCGCATAATAGGC
>JBOFUF010000313.1:0-3866 GCA_051652445.1 Shewanella sp. | reverse complement strand
CATCAATCTCTTTCACCCTACCAGCTCTGAACTGAGCGCGCATTATAGACGTCTATACGGATAAAAGTCCATAAAACTCAAGCAGGCGCCTATTGGCTATCTTAGCGTGATTTGAAAGACATCACCGCTATCAGGGCGTAAATAACAGAGAAATACCCCGCTCGGTGTTCGCCGTGACGACAACAAGCGATCACTATTCACTAAAGCGCCACAGGTTCACTTTAGGCTTTGATCTTTCCTGACTCAACTGTCCTGACGCTGCGCCTGCGTTTCACACGGTTTTGGCGCAGAAGAATCAAGGCAGTTAATCACGAGTGAATCGGCAACCTTCTACACCCAAGCGCCCTAAAGAAGCGATCCGTCCCGGCGGCTAACAAAACGGACAAGGCCCTTGCATCTTGCAAAGAAAAAGACGAAAACGCTCACACTTTACGCTTCAGATCCCATTCACAGACTAGCGCCTAACATAGAGCATGCTATTCTAGGCGGCTAGAACCGCTTTTTAAAGGAGTAACCGCATGACTCGTAACATTATTCTTGATTGCGATCCGGGCCATGATGATGCCATCGCACTGATTTTAGCCTTAGCTCACCCCATTCTTGTTCCACTGGCCGTTACGACGAGCGCGGGCAATCAAACCCCAGATAAAACCCTCAATAATGCCCTGCGGATCTTAACCTTGCTAAATCGCAGTGATATTCCTGTGGCAGGTGGCGCGGTCAAACCTTTAGCCCGCGACTTAATCATTGCCGACAATGTTCACGGTGAAACCGGACTCGATGGCCCTGTATTACCTCATCCCAGTTTTAGTCCTCAAGCCATCACCGCAGTTGAATTAATGGCGCAGCAAATTCGCCAAAGTGATCAGCCAGTAACCTTAATTCCCACCGGGCCGCTGACTAACATCGCCCTTTTACTGGCGAGCCATAGCGAGTTACACGATAAAATTGAACGTATCGTGCTAATGGGCGGCGCCGCCGGTGTCGGCAATTGGACCCCCGCCGCCGAGTTTAATATTTTTGTCGACCCCGAAGCCGCCGATATTGTTTTTAAGTCAGGTATTCCCATCACTATGTGCGGGCTCGATGTGACTCATCAAGCGCAAATCATGGATGAAGACGTAGAACGCATTCGCGCAATTAAAAATCCGATTGCCCAGTGTGTGGCCCAGTTATTGGATTTCTTTATGATTTATCACAGAGATCCTAAGTGGGGCTTTATTGGCGCACCGCTACATGACCCCTGCACTATCGCATGGCTACTCAAACCTGAACTGTTTGAAGCACAAGATTGCTGGGTAGGCATTGAAACCCAAAGTGAATTAACCTTAGGCATGACGGTAGTCGATCGTTATCAACTCACAGGTAAAGCCGCCAATGCGACTGTGCTGTTTGGGCTCGATAGGCAAGGCTTTGTCGATTTACTGGTAGACAGTTTACGTGTCTATGATGCAACTTATCTCAATCGCAGATAACAATGACAGTGAGTCTTCTATGAGCCAGATACTTGTTATCGGCAGTGCAAATGCCGACCATGTGATGCAATTTGAGTACCTGCCCGCGGCAGGGCAAACCTTAATGAGTCGTGAGTATCGCCTCGAACAGGGCGGTAAAGGAGCCAACCAAGCCGTCGCCTGCGCGCGCTTAGCCAAACCGGGCACCCGCACTGACTTTATCTGCCATCTTGGCCAAGACAGTGTCGGCGATGATATGCGCCAACGCTGGATGAAAGATGGCATCAGTGCAGAAGGGATCCGCCAAATAGCCGGGCTGAGCACTGGCACTGCAATGATTTTTATCGGTGATAATGGTGAGAATACCATTGGCGTTGCCGCAGGTGCCAACGCCAGCCTTTCACCCGATGATTTAGCCGTTCATGACAACCTGTTTGCTCATGCTGATTACTTGTTAGCCCAATTGGAAACGCCTGCTGCCACAGTGGCAAAGGCACTGCAGATGGCCAAGAATCTTGGGGTGACAACAGTGTTAAATCCAGCACCAGCTCCGGCGACGGCTCTTGGTCACGATGTACTCAGGTGGGTAGATATTATTACCCCTAATGAAACTGAAGCGGAAGCTTTAACTGGGATTGAAATCAATCATCTCGATGATGCACACATGGCAGCACAACTGCTCCATCAGCAAGGCGTGAGAATTGTGGTCATCACGTTAGGTGGCCGTGGCGCATACATCAGTAGCCCAGGTTTTTCCGGACTCGTCCCCGCAGTTAACGTGCAGGCTATCGATACTGTTGCAGCAGGAGATACCTTCAATGGTGCCTTAGTCGTCGGCTTAAGCGAAGGTATGTCAATTGCTGCAGCCGTGAGTTTTGCCAATACTGCCAGTGCCATTACCGTCACTCGCCAAGGCGCACAGCGTGCCATACCCTATAGGTGGGAGCTTTAGTGCTAGGTGCTAGGTGCTAGGTGCTAGGTGCGAGAATCGAGGTTTGCGACGAATGATCTTGCGGTCAATCTCGATGCCGCTTTCTACCCAAAATTACAGACCTAATTTACACACTTTTCTGTAGCTACCCAGGTCACGGGGCAATTATGCAAGGGAGTGTTACGCTAAAAGCGTAATTTGAATCGATTGAGCTAACGCCCTTTCATCAGCGCCAAAAACACAAAAGGCAAATCCTAAGATCTGCCTTTTATTATTGATGGCCAATGTGCCAGTTTCAGAGCGCCCTAAGCACTTGCTTACCATAACACTGGCTTGATAAGACAACACTAAACGAATGGGCTTTACGCTTCTTCGAAATCATCTTCATCAAGATCGTCGGCATCTGTGGCCGCTTCAGCCGCTAATGCTGCGGCTAATTTTGCTTTCGCTTGTTTCTCTGAACGACGTTTATTGCGCTCAGTTAACGTGCCTAAAAACACTTGTAATTCAGTTAGGCCCCAAGCTTGCGCTTCGCCTTCGGTTGCAAAACCGTCGTGGCTCTTAGACACAACTGTTTTGGTTGATGTCATGCGACGAGTGATTTCAGTTTTCCAACCGTTGTCGCCCTGTGTCACGCGAAAATCGTATTTTTTGCCCTTGCTCATTCTGCTCTATTTCCTAAATGATGCTTGTCACGTTTGTCTTATCAAGCGATACAAACGCTCATCATAAAACAAAAGGAGCGCAGTGTACTTGATTTCAGCCCAGAATGATCGCCAAAATGAAAATATTCTGAGCTCACCGCAGTCGACTATTTAAACAGGTGCTGAATATTCTTTAAATCGCCCTTACCTTGAGCAATTTCTTCCGGCGTTAAACCTGTGACTTCGTGCGGAAAGACTAACCAGTCTTCAGAGGCATGGATGTAATAGTCAGGCTTTAAAGGCACGGCGGTATTTTTTGGCTTGTAATAAGGGCAAGCGATACGGATATCCGTTGGCATATTCAGGCGCATCAACTGGCTAAGCTTTTCTTTTAATGCATAGATACTACGGCCAGAGTCAAACACATCATCAACTATCAATAAACTATCGCTCGCGTTAGCTTTTTCAACGATGTAATGCAGACCATGCACTTTGATTTCTTTACTTTGTTTGTCGGTACCGATCCCGTAATACGAAGAGGTACGCACGGCGATGTGATCAGTTTCTACTTGTTTAAAATCAAAAAACTCCTGTACCGCGATCCCGATTGGCGCGCCGCCACGCCAAATGCCCACAATAAACTGCGGCCGAAAGCCACTCTCATACACTTGCGAAGCTAATAAAAATGAATCTTCCAGCAATTGCTGCGCGGTAACAAAATACTTTTCTGACATGACACTGTCCCCATCACATTGATTTTATTTTTAGGCAGTTAAATTATAAGGTCTGTTCGGCGGTTTAAGGCGTCCAAAAACACTAAAACAGCTTTGGCTTAGC
>JBOFUF010000312.1:0-4758 GCA_051652445.1 Shewanella sp. | reverse complement strand
TGTCTGAACAAGCGGTATTTAAAGGCGATGCAGCGGATCTGACTGAAATACTAGGCAACCTGCTCGACAATGCCTGTAAAGCCGCAAAATCGACAGTTACGTTAACCGTCACAGGCGATGCCTATCAACTGCTGATCTG
Source organism: Shewanella sp. (assembly GCA_051652445.1). GTDB lineage: Bacteria > Pseudomonadota > Gammaproteobacteria > Enterobacterales > Shewanellaceae > Shewanella. Next base: position 4,619 of record JBOFUF010000312.1, on the reverse strand, counting down.
CATCGAAGATGATGGCCCTGGGATCAGTGCAACATTGCAAAGCCAGATCTTTGAACGAGGTATCCGCGCAGACTCTTATCACCAAGGGAATGGTATTGGACTTGCGATTGTGCGCGATTTGGTCGATAGCTATAACGGCAGAATTGCAGTCTCGCGCTCAGAAACCTTAGGAGGAGCCAAATTCAGCATCAGCTTTATAAACTCAGTTTAATTTTTTATTTTCAGCGTAATACATTTAAGTCCTATCCCGTTATCATAAGTGTTAACTCGCAAACCACTTTCAGCTTATGTTCATATTCATACGCCTAATATGCCAATAACATCCTCAAACAGGATGATTGGAGCACATGATGAACAGACAATATCGATGGAATTGGTTAGTGTTAACGGCGGCATTAATTGCCCTGCCTTTCACTACCACAGCACAAGCTGCGGGCATATCGGTGAGCCAAGGCTCAAGCACTGCAACAAACCAAGCTGAACTCGAACAAATGCTGGCGCCCATCGCCCTTTATCCCGATAGTTTATTAACCCACATACTTATCGCTTCGACTTACCCATTTGAAATCGTGCAAGCACAACGTTGGTTAACCCAACGCGCTACATTATCCGTCGATCACCTGATGTCGCAAGCCGAAGACCAAAACTGGGACCCGAGTGTCAAAGCCCTGCTAGCCTTTCCTACTCTGCTGCAAAGGATGAGTGACGATCTCGACTGGACGCAAAAACTCGGTGAAGCCTTCTTAGAAGATGAAGGCCAAGTGATGAATGGTATTCAATCTCTCAGACAACAAGCTGATAAAGCTAACAGCTTGACAAATATGGATAACATGGCGATCACCCGCGCCAATCATCAAATTATTATTGAGCCTGTACAGCGAGAAATCGTCTACATACCCTATTACGATCCACACCGAGTTTACGGTAAATGGCGCTGGGGCTCTGCTTATCCTCCTGTTTACTGGCAATTTACAGGACACGTTGGCCGCCCTTACCGTCCCGGTCATAGCCATTTTTATTGGACACCAGGCATCCATATTTCCTTCAATTACTTTTTCAGCTCATTTCACTGGCACAATCATAAAGTGGTGGTAATCGACTACCGCCATTCACACCGATATCGCCCTCGGGAAAGATACAGTGTTAGCCATGGAGCACAACCTTGGAAGCATAAGCCCGAACACAGACGCGGTGTGAGTTATCACAACACGGTGGTGAAACAGCGCTACGATAACGATGGTAGATATCAGGGTAGAGATTCGCACTCGAGTGGCAGTAAACAGCACTTTAATAGTCAATATTCGGCGTCTAAAAAAAGACAAGATTCACATAATTATCAAGAGAATAAGCATAGTGATAATAAGAACGATCATAACGCCCGCCGTGAACGTGACAACCATAAACCAAGTTATCAAAAAACAACGGCTGAGTTAAAAGAACGCCGCTCCGTAGCTATAGCGCAAACGCCAACTCACAAAGATCGTAACGACATGCAATCAAGGCTTGAGCCATCAAGATCGATACAATCTAAGTCGACACAATCTACGTCGATACCATCTACGTCAATGCCATCTAAGCAGCCTCAGCAAAGGCAGTACCAAACTCGTGAAGCGCAGCCACGACATATCGAGCAAAAACAAGGTGGAGAAGTCAAAATAAGACAAAATGAGCCTCGCCAACATGCGCAAACCACTCGCGCAGTAGAACACCACCAAGGTCGAGCAACTCAGAACCAAGAGCGTCGCCATAGGGAGTGATTTCGTTATCGCGGCAATAAAAAAGCGCGCAGTTAACTGCGCGCTTTTTTAACTACATGAATACAAGCAATAGTGCCGACAATATTAACGAGTGTTAACCTTAGCTAAATACTCATCTAAGGTTTCTTGGTCGGCCGATTTAATCGTCATCCCCTTAGGACCAGCACCTATCATGGCAAATTGCTTTGCTGGCTCGCCATGCTGTTTAAATTCGGTTAACTCTGCCGAATTTTCCTTAAACACCCATAAACGACCATCTTCTTCTTCAGTAACAAAACCGGGTAAATTGAACTCGCTAGCATGCGCAACACAAGCAAACAATCCCAAACCAAGCAGTGACATTAACGCTGTTTTTTTCATATTGGTATCCTCATTTGGAGACATAAGTGTCATTCATCTATTTTTATGCAACCACAACAGCATACATATGAAATATTACATATATGTTAACTCAAATGTTGTTTGTGACATTTTTTCGCGTTTAATGTCTTTTATATCGCGCTATGCCTTGGAAGCTTCATTGAGATAAGCGCGGCGAGCGCAATAAATACCGCCGATATCCACAAACAAGCCGCCATGCCATGCTCTTGATACACCCAGCCAGACAGCACAGTTCCGATTAAGCGCCCCATCGCATTAGCCATGTAATAAAAACCCACGTCTAACGACACGCCGTCTTCATCGGCATAACTGACGATAAGATAGCTATGTAATGAGGAGTTGATGGCAAATATTGCCCCAAACAGCATCAGTCCCCAAACCAGTATATTCGCGGCATGGAAGTCATAGCTTATCGCCAGTGCAATGCATGCTGGCACTAGGCTCAATAACGCTGCCCAACCCAAGGCGCTACGCCCATCAGGAACCTTGTTTTTGCCCGCCGAGGTTATCCCCGTCAAGCGGGGCGCGAAACCTTGCACTATGCCGTAACCTATCACCCAGAGCGCCAGAAAACTGCCGACATACCAATGCTCCCACCCTAAGGTTGAGGCCAAATAAACCGGTAAAGCCACCACAAACCACACATCCCGCGCACCAAACAAAAACATACGGGCAGCAGATAGCGTGTTTACCGCCGGACTCTTAGAGAACATTTCCGTGAACTTAGGTTTGTTTTTGGCTTTACCTAAGTCGCGCTGCAAACTTAGCAGACTAAAAATCCACACCAGTAATAGGCCCATCGCCATGCTTAACACGGCCAACTGGAATCCGAACAAGGTCAGCAGGGCGCCACCCAAGAAGAACCCCGCGCCCTTTAGCGCATTTTTGGAACCAGTGAGCATGGCAACCCACTTATACAACTCACCCTGAGCATCATTGGGCACCAGTAACTTAATACTACTTTTAGCGCTCATTTTATTGAGATCTTTAGCGATACCCGACAACGCCTGCGCCGCCATCACCCACACAACCGTGAGCATACCGCTCGGCACAAGTAGCATACTTAGGGCAACAATTTGCATAAACAGACCGATATTCATGGTCTTATTTAACCCTAAACGCGCGCCGAGCCAGCCACCGACTAAGTTCGTTACCACCCCAAAGATTTCATAGAAGAGGAATAGCATGGCAATTTGCAGCGGGCTATAACCTAAACCATAGAAATGGAGCACCACTAACATACGTAATGCGCCATCGGTGAGCGTGAATGCCCAATAGTTACCTGTGACCACCAAATACTGGCGGATCTCGGGTGATAGGTTAGACAAAAACCCTGTCAACTTAGCCATAAAGCTTATGCCTTATCCATCAAACCGACCATGCGAGCCAGTTCAACCGTGCGATTGGCATAACCCCACTCGTTGTCATACCAAGCGTAGAGTTTGACCTGAGTACCATTGATGATCATGGTCGATAGCGCATCGATAATGCTCGAACGCGGATCGGTTTTATAATCGACCGAGACTAATGGACGTTCCTCATAACCTAAAATGCCTTTTAGCGGTCCGTCTGCGGCGGCTTTTAATAGACGATTAACCTCCGCTTCGGTCGTGTTGCGACTCACCTCGAACACGCAATCAGTTAATGAAGCATTCGCTAATGGCACCCGCACGGCATGGCCGTTGAGCTTACCTTTGAGTTCAGGGAAAATATGAGTAATGGCCGTCGCAGAACCTGTTGTCGTGGGGATAAGGCTTAAACCACAGGCCCGCGCACGGCGAAGATCTTTATGCGGTGCATCTAAAATCGTCTGTGTGTTGGTAATATCGTGAATAGTGGTCATGGAACCATGCACTATACCGAGGTTTTCGTGGATCACTTTGACGATTGGCGCCAAACAGTTAGTGGTACAGGAAGCCGCGGTCACAATCGGATGAATCGCTTTGTCATAGAGTTGATGATTCACTCCCATGACAACGTTTAACACGCCCTCTTCTTTAACGGGAGCCGTAACCACCACACGTTTAACGCCTTGATCTAAATAGGCTTGCAACACTGCTTTGGTTTTCATCTTACCCGAGGCTTCAATCACCACATCACAACCAGACCAATCGGTTTCGGTAATGGTTTTATTGCGAGTACAGCAAATACGCTTGCCATCGATAATGATGTCATTACCCTCGGCATTGGCCTCATGTTGCCAGCGACCATGCACAGAGTCGAATGTCAGCAAATGGGCTAAGGTCGCCGCATCACCGGCGGGATCATTAATCTGCACAAACTCAACCTCATCCCTGCCCCAAGCCGCGCGCAGCGCTAAGCGTCCCATACGGCCAAAGCCATTTATCCCGATTTTGATTGTCATACCTGCATCCTTCACACTCATTTTGATATGAGGTGTTTTATATTATTTGTTTAAGATTAGAGCGTTATCTGTTCGATATAGCCACGCTGATGCACATTAATTAGGGCACTAGGGCG
>JBOFUF010000311.1:0-4511 GCA_051652445.1 Shewanella sp. | reverse complement strand
CTCGCGCATAAAGCCTATGAAAATACCGCTTTGCCCATTGGGCAAGGACAAACTATTTCGCAGCCTTATATTGTCGCCCGCATGAGCGAACTGTTACTGCATAATATGCCACAGCGAGTCTTAGAGGTGGGGACGGGATCGGGTTATCAGGCAGCAATTTTGGCTCAATTAGTGCCCGAGCTTTGTACTATCGAGAGGATCAAAGGTTTACAAATTCAAGCGAGACAGCGCTTAAAACGATTAGATTTACATAATGTGTCGTTTAAATATGGTGATGGTTGGCTAGGGTGGGCTAATCGTAGTCCATTCGATGCCATTATGGTGACAGCAGCAGCAGCGACGATACCAGAAGCTTTGTTGTCGCAATTGGCTGACGGCGGTGTATTAATTTTACCTGTAGGTGAGGATACCCAGCAATTGATGCGTATTACTCGCACAGCTGATCGCTTCAGTTCTGAAACGATTGAAACAGTTAAGTTTGTACCTTTGATTAATGGAGAGCTCGCGTAATTTTGTGTTGTGTTAACGTGTTAAGCAAATGGGTTGTTCTGCATAGCCATCGTCATTATCTCACTATAAACAGTAATTCAGCCTTACCTAGGAGTTTTTATTGTTGAATGCGGGCTTGGTCTTAAACCTTTACTTTATATTCTTGCTTGCAGGCTGTAGCCTTCAGGCCAGCAGGCCTGCGCCTGTCGAAAATATTTCCCATAGCCACTCTAAAAATAGCAAAGGCCACATTAAATCGAATTCATACAAAGTTAAAAAAGGTGACACTTTGTACTCTATTTCTTGGGCTGTAGGGAAAGATTTTGCTGAAATAGCTAAACTTAATCAATTAAATAACCCTTATACAATTTACCCTGGACAGATTTTATATTTCACTAATGCTAAATCTAGTAACCAATCAAAATCTACGGCTTTAGATGGAAATATAACGCGCAACTCAGATGCCAAATCAAGTAAAAGTGATAAAAAACAATCAGATGCTGAGAGTCGGCAGTCTAATGCTAAGTCAAGTAACGATCTGAAAAAAACACTTGATCAGAAAGCTAAGTCCGCGTACATTGCAACAAGTGGTAAACAAAATGTTAACCAGCTGGTTACTTCACCCGTGTCAACACTGCCAGCCAGTGTCAGTCAGTGGCAGTGGCCAGTAAGAGGTAAGTTAATCGGAACGTATTCTGCCAACGAGCAGGGAAATAAAGGTATTAAGATCGCGGGAAATCAGGGAGATATCATCAACGCTGCTGCAGATGGGCGGGTGGTATACGCAGGTAGTGCTCTTAGGGGGTACGGTAATTTAGTGATTATTAAACATAGTGACGATTACCTTAGTGCTTATGCTCATACGGACAAGATCTTAGTCAAAGAAAAGCAACATGTCCTCGCGGGTCAGACTGTTGCAAAAATGGGCAATACAGGTGCCAATCGGGTAATGTTACATTTTGAAATTCGTTACCATGGACAGTCTGTAAACCCACTTACTTATTTACCTAAACTATGATTGTTTGGGGCCTTATTGGCAAATGGAGGATATAAAGTTGCAGTAATTCAGCAGTTTAATCAGGTTTTGGAGATTTAATCATGAGCCGCATAAATAGCACTGCCGCAGAAGCACTAGTAGATTTTTCCATAGAAACCGTAGACTTTGATCTTGAAAAAGAAGAAGTTGCCACCGATCTAGTCCAAGAGCTCGGAATAGAACAACAGGTTCAAGATGACCTGCAAAAAAATCTTGATGCGACTCAAATTTATCTCGGTGAGATTGGTTTTTCTCCACTGCTTAGCGCAGAAGAAGAAGTTTACTTTTCCCGTAAAGCCTTAAAAGGTTGTGCGAAATCCCGCAATCGCATGATCGAAAGTAATTTGCGCCTCGTTGTAAAAATTGCACGACGTTACAATAACCGTGGTTTAGCACTGCTTGACCTTATTGAAGAAGGTAATTTAGGTTTAATTCGTGCTGTTGAAAAGTTTGATCCAGAAAGAGGTTTTCGTTTTTCAACTTATGCGACTTGGTGGATCAGGCAGACAATTGAACGCGCTATTATGAATCAAATTCGTACTATTCGTTTGCCGATTCATGTTGTTAAAGAACTCAACGTATACTTGCGTACTGCCCGCGAGTTAGCACAAAAACTGGATCATGAACCTACGGCTGAAGAAATTGCCGAAAAACTGCAAGTTTCTAGCTCAGATGTAAGCCGTATGCTTAAGCTCAATGAAAAAATCACCTCTGTCGATACGCCTTTAGGGGGCGATAATGAGAAAACATTAATAGATGTATTGGCCGATGATGATAGCGTTGGCCCTGACTATAAAGTGCAAGATGAAGATATTTCTAATTCAGTAGTCAAATGGCTTAACGAGTTGAACACAAAACAAAGAGAAGTATTAGCCCGTCGTTTTGGTTTGTTAGGTTATGAACCTTCAACGCTTGAAGATGTGGGGGCTGAAATTGGTTTAACTCGTGAACGTGTTCGTCAAATTCAAGTGGAAGCATTAAAACGTTTACGTGATTTATTGGAGTGTCAAGGTTTATCTGTTGAAGCTCTATTTAGAAACTAGTATCGATGTTCTCGGGTCTTTCAGCGAAACGATGTTAAAAATGTAACAAGTGATTGACCGAGTCAATAAAGAAAAACGCCCACAATAGAGTGGGCGTTATGATTTTAGACGTTTATTTAGTATCGTGATGTTTAGCTCAAGCGTTTCAGTTCATAGAGCAAATCAAGTGCCTGTTTTGGCGTCAAGTTATCGGGATTTATGCTATCTAACTTAGTCAAAACTGGATTTTCAGCAGGTTCAGGTAAAGCGAGTAAACTTTGGATCGGCATCTTTATCCCTTCAGCTTGATGATCACGGCTCTCCAATTGCTGTAATTTATGTTTCGCGGCTTTAATGACTTTGTTTGGCACGCCAGCAAGGGCCGCAACTTGTAAGCCGTAGCTTTTACTGGCGGCACCTTCTTGCACTGCATGCATAAAAGCGATGGTATCTTCGTGCTCAATAGCATCAAGATGCACATTGTAAACACCCGCAATTAATTCAGGTAACTGAGTTAACTCAAAATAATGGGTGGCAAATAGGGTCATAGCCCCGACTTGCTGGGCTAAATACTCTGCCGCTGACCAAGCTAACGATAAACCATCATAGGTAGATGTTCCGCGGCCGATTTCATCCATTAACACTAAACTATTGGCAGTAGCATTGTGCAAAATATTGGCAGTTTCAGTCATTTCTACCATAAAGGTTGAGCGACCAGAGGCCAGATCGTCAGAGGCGCCAATACGGGTGAAAATGCGATCGATAGGGCCAATCACGGCGCGCTCTGCAGGAACAAAACAACCAATGTGAGTCATCAGTGTAATCAAGGCAACTTGACGCATATAGGTCGACTTACCGCCCATATTCGGTCCGGTGACAATCAACATGCGTCTTTGATTGTGTAAGGTGACGGGGTTAGCGATAAATGGCGTTTGGCTAACACGTTCGACGACGGGGTGTCGACCTGCGTTTATCTGTACCCCGATATCTTGGCTTAATTCAGGGCAAGTGTAGCCTAATGTTTCGGCGCGCTCAGCAAAGTTGCTCAGTACATCAAGTTCTGCCGCCGCTCTCGCAAAAGCTTGTAGTTCATGCAATTTGGGTAGAATAAGATCAAATAACTGTTCCCATAACTGCTTTTCAAGGGCAAGGGCTTTACCTTGACTCGAGAGGACTTTTTCTTCGTATTCCTTAAGTTCGGGCGTGATATAACGCTCCATATTCTTAAGCGTTTGACGTCGCTGATAATTAAGCGGTACTTGTGAGGATTGCAAGCGACTCACTTCGATGTAATAACCGTGTACGCGGTTATAGCCGACTTTAAGCGTGTTGATGCCTGTACGTTCTTTTTCTCTGGCTTCGAGTTGTACTAAGTAATCACTCGCCCCTTCGCTTAGGCCGCGCCATTCATCTAGTTCGCTGTGATAGCCTTCTCGGATCACTCCGCCATCGCGGATAAGCATCGGTGGGTTATCGACTATCGCGCGTTCAAGCAGGGCGTGTTCGGTGGAGAACTCTCCTAAGTGTTGCCGTAATTGAGCCGTGTGCGGCGCACTCAGTGTACTTAAACTCTGTTGTAATTCAGGCAATAAACCCAGGGCTTGGCGTAAACGGGCAAAGTCTCTTGGTCTGGCAGTGCGTAGTGCGAGTCTTGCCATGATACGCTCTATATCGCCAAGCGCCTTTAATTGCTCATGCAAACCTTCGTGGGCAGCGGTATCGAGGAGTTCAGTCACGACTTGTTGGCGCGCTTTGATATGCTTAGGATCTCGCAGCGGCTGATGGATCCAGCGTTGCAACATACGGCTGCCCATAGGCGTAGCGGTATTATCCAATACTGCCGCTAAGGTATTGTCACGACCTCCGGCAAGATTTTGAGTGAGCTCTAGATTTCGGCGAGTTGCCGCATCGAGCACTATGCTATCGGTTTGATTGAAGCGGATAATGGCATTGATATGAGGCAG
>JBOFUF010000310.1:0-3103 GCA_051652445.1 Shewanella sp. | reverse complement strand
AGCCTAAGGTCAACCCCATTGCCGACATGTTGAATAAGCGTTTGTCGAAGGAGGCCATCTAATGAGTGCCATGAACGAATCGAACCAAACCGTATTAGTTGGCACGGGCGCGTTAATTGAGCTGTTACTCAAGGGCGAGTTTATTTGTCGTACCACTAATGAAGAAGGCTGGCGCGCCCTTAAAAATAACAGCACCCGCGAGCGGGTCGAAACTTATCTCAATCAAATCAATCGTACCGTGGCCTCTGCCGCCGAAGGTGATGTGTTTTTCTGCGGCTACTTACAGTTAGGTGATGCCGAACGTAAAGTGATTTCATCGCAGTTTAAAGATATCTGTCAGGCATTGATCCCGCTGGTGGAATGGTTGGTATTAGTGCAAGAAGCCAGTGGCCAAGATGCGCCGTTGAGCGAAGGTGCGCCGGTGCGTTTGATTGAGCTGCAAAGCCGTATCGAAGACACGCCAGCGTTTCGTGAGCAGTTAGCCAAGCTCAGCCAATATCGTTTATTTGGCTCAACCAGTACCAATAGCGATGCGCAAATCAAATTAGTCTTCAAACGCTTAGTCGAACTCGGCTATTTAGTGCGCCCTAACGTGGAGAAGCAAATCTATATCGCCACGGGCAAGCTGGATTATCTGTATGAAGTCATTCGTTTTATCGACGAAACCGAAGGTTTAAGCCTAGAAGCGCAGGCAGAAACGGCGACCCAGCGGGACTTAATATAATGTGGGTACTGTTAAACCTAGGTAAAAGCGGTGACCAAGGAGGCCATGATGAGCAGTAACTTACATCAGGCGGGAGTCAAACTGCTCAAGCAGTTAGGTCGCCATGCTGACATCATTATGGACGCCTATTTAGCGGGTTCGTTAAACGAGGATGCGCACGATCCCAGCGTGGTCGAAAAGCTTAAACAGGCGGGGATTTTATGGCGGCCAGAGCCAGATCAAGAGCTACGCCTTAAGCGTTCTGTGCGTGCCTTGCTTGAAGAAGGTTTAAGTGACGAGCGCAATCGCCAAATCGACTCAAATGTCGGCTCGGCCTTAGCGACCATTAAAACCTTGGCCGACCACTATAAAGAGGCGCGTCATAGCGCTGATTACAGCGCCGCCGAGGCCTATTTATCAGATTTAAGTGAGCATGTTTATAGTTTCGCCGACAGTCTGCATTATTCGATTCGGGTGCTCTGGGGCCGGATCAATAACGAGTTCGGTTATGTCGGCACCATTAACGCCAAGATCCGCGAAAACGAATTAGCCCAAAGCCAAGTGTCTGAATTGCTCAATGGCTTAGAGATGTTCCAGTTTAGTGAGCTCGGCGAAATCGCTGGCGATATCCGTGAACTGCGCAAACTTATCGTGACGACGTTGCAGGAAACCATGAGCGACTGCGCCCAGGAACTGAGCGTAGTGCAGGGGCGTTTACTCGAACTCTTAGGCCGCTTTAGGCAAATCCGTGGCCGTACCCGTTTGCTCAAGGGCTGGTTGCTCTACACGGATTTGCATCCGGATTATCGGCCTGCGGACCATGTATCCCACAAGGAAATCCCGAGTCTATTCAATCACGCCGAAATCTTGCTCGCGCCTGCTGCGATCGACGTCCATAACGCCAGCCAAGAGCTGGAGTTGATGAATATCGTTGCCCATATTAAAGCCATTAGCCGTCATCCTGTGATGGCGGCGGTACGTGAGCGGGACGCATCCGTGTCGCTCACTCAAAATGAAGACTTTGATGTGCCGGATAATCCGCTCAAACAAGCGGTGGATGAGTATTTTGTCGATGTGATTGAGTCTGGTCTGCGCCAATCAGCACTGGAATATCTGGCGGATAAAGCCCTGCCTTGGGATGCCGAAAGCTGGATATATCAAGTGATTGGTGGCTACGAAGGTCTGCCAGATGAACACAAGGCTTACTTTGAGCTTGAGCCATTGGGCGAGCCGCATCCCATCTATAGCGGTAACTTTATCATTCGCGATGTTGAGCTATGGCTCGCCTAGGCCAGCAACAATTGCAACTATTGCAGAACGCTTTTATTAAGCGTTCTGTAAAGGTTAAGCTCACCGCTAACTGGCGTGGGATTTATCGCGAGTTAGAAGTGGGTGAGTTAGATGAATCCGAAAAGCATTTGTGTTTTGCGCCCAAAGATTTTGATCTGTTAAGGCAAGGCGTGTTGGCGCTAATGGGGCTTGATTTAAGGCAGCTTGATTTCAATGTCGATCGCATGGCGATGTCTGCCATCAGTCACAATGAAAAACTCGCTAACATCCGCCCCGAAGCTGAGTATGTGTTACTGAAGTTTCTTGGCTTCACATCCTCACCGCTGGGGATTTCACCACGAATATCCATGCGCGTTCCTATCACTGAGGCTCAAGACTATTGCGCTGAGATTAAGGTCGCCGCCATCTTAGTGGTTGAAAATTTGGATGTGTTTGATGATATCCATCAAGCGCGTTTGCCTGAGGATTTAACGAACCTCATGGTTATCTACCGAGGTAGCGGTCATCATTCGCCTATCGGAGTTCGGCATTTTTTGGGCTCAATGACCGGCAAACTGCCGATTATCGCGTTTACCGATTTTGATCCCGCAGGGTTGCAAATTGCGCACACGTTAACGGGCATGACCCATTGTCTGGTGCCACAACTGGCACTGACAGCTCCCGCTGAGTTATTGGCAATAGGACAAATCAATTCAACCTATGATTTCGACAAGCAAGCGCAACAGGTTAAGTATTTACACAATACCGAGTTAAAGCATTGGCAAACATTAGCGCTTTGGTTAAATCAACACCGCATTAGCATTAAACAGCAACACCAGCTGGTTCACGGACTTGAACTAGTATTAGTCCCCTATATTTAGCGGCCATCTATTTTATCTGTCTACTTTATGACATCACTTTAGGCGCGGATATTTATTGGTCTGTTTGCGGGGCTTATTTTTGGTAAGACTTTCGGTTTTATATCATCAATACTGTTGTCGCCATTACCACTGCATTATTTAGTGACGCTATTTCTCACTCCCGGTAAAGGTGTGTATAGGAGTTTGTGATGACGGCCACTGAACTGCCCAGTTTGATGGCATGAGTGATTGACCGGATGAACGTTCGGTC
>JBOFUF010000309.1:0-3390 GCA_051652445.1 Shewanella sp. | reverse complement strand
CAAGAGCCACTTAATGAATTTCATATAAATATCCTTATCAAACACGACTTAAAATGATTGCGATCATTTAATTCAGAAATGCAAAGTTCAACATTTCATCACTTACTGCAATACCATTTTCATCAGCATAGAGCATCATACCGGGTTTAACCGTCACCCCGCCCATATCGATAGCCACATTAATTTGGCCTTGACCTAACTTTTCGGTTTTTATCGGCATAGCCCCTAAGGCAAAGACACCTAAGCTAAAAGTATTTAACCTCGCCACATCACGAACGCAACCATTGATAACTATCCCTTGCCAACCATTATCTAGCGCACTCTGCGCGATGAGATCGCCCAACAGTGCACACCGCAAAGAGCCACCGCCATCAACAACGAGTATTTTCCCATGCCCATCCTGTGCAAGTAACTCTTTTACCTTTGAATTATCCTCAAAGCACTTTACTGTGACTATCTCGCCCCAGCAGAGCCGTTTACCACCAAAGGGTTTAAATGCAAGGGGAAGTAACTGTAATTTAGACGGATAGTGGTCGAATAAATCTGGTAGTAGATCAAGCATTTGAATCTCCATGATAGTCTATAACTTTAGACTACTCATAATTGTAGACCCCGACAAGGTCAAAGCAAAAATCAACAGAATATTTTTATTGCATTTCAACTTGCAAAGGCTTGGTGTATATTGGCATAAGCATTATAATCTGCGATAGTTAACGTCCTATGACACTCATTAACGTTTCATAAATTTGTTCCCACACCTCTTTGTTATAAAGCGAAAACCAAATGACAACTGATTTTGATTTACAGAGCGCCATCGCAGCTCTTGATGAGTATGGATATGATAAGAAAGTCTCAACGGATCTTGAGCAAGCACGTAACAAGCAGCAAATGGGTAAATATATTAAATCGCTCGACTATAGCTTACGTCGATTATTGATATTACAAGACACGATTAACGAGTTAGTTGAGGAAAAGAAACATCAATTAGCTCAGAAAGAAAACATCCAAACCTACAAAACAAAAATCATCAACTTGTCGAGGGAATTTAACATTTCTTACGATGAAGTATTAGCGCTGATGATAGCACCTAAATCTAACGACTAAGATTATCGCTATTTAGCGCCACCACTGCAAAGCGATATTAATTTTTAACTCAACATATGCCATATGACAATATATAAAACATTCTGTTATATGGCAATACATGTCAAATCACCCCATTTTGGGTGGCATTTATTCATTCAACACAATCATATAAACTTATATTTTTGACTCTGACACTCAATATAAGAAGCAGAGCCTGCGCTCTGCCAAATTATATCTGGGTATAATGCTATTTGTGTTGCATTAATTGACGAATATATTTCACAGGTGCACTACCGTAACTCAAGAATGTTTCGTGGAAGATTTTAAGGTCAAAATCTTTAGCTTGCGCTTTTTTATATTCTTCACGGAAATCATAGATTTCTCGATAACCAGAATAGTAACTTGTCAGTTGTACTTGACTCAGTGTCGCACGACGCCACTTACCTTCGGCTTCAGCTTGCTGCTGAAAGGCTTCATTCAACATCAGCGCAATAGCTTGGTCTTCTGTCATGCCTTTCACATGAATGCTGTAATCCAAAATAGTGTTACAGATAACACGTAAATTCCACTTGTAGTACATCAGCCACATTTCAGGCTCAAAATTGCCATAGCCTTCTTCTAACATCATGCGCTCGGTATAAACTGCCCAACCTTCAACCATAGCGCCATTGCCAAATAAACTTTTCACTAAACTCGGTGATTGATTTGAGTAAACGAGTTGAGTGTAGTGCCCAGGGATAGCTTCGTGAATATTGAGGATTTGCAAAATCCAGTGATTATATTCACGTAAGTAACTTTCAGCAGACTCATCACTCATGCCATCGAGCGGCGTCACGTTATAATAAGTATTGCCTGACTGCTCATACGGTCCAGGCGCACTAATGGACGCACCGGCATAACCACGCATATATTCGGGCGTTTCACGGACGACGAGTGGTTTTTTAGGATCTAACGTGACAAGGTTTTTCTTATTTACAAATTCAATCAGCTCTGGAATTTGCTTACGCACTTCATTCACGAATTCATCGCGCTGAACATGCTGGGTCGATAATTTATCGATTAATTGGCGAATGGCGAGCTTACTGTCAGCAGGCTTTGGCGTAGTAAAATATTTAGGCCATAACTTATCGGTAATTTTGGCCATTTCTCCTTGAACACGATCTTTATCGGCTACGGCTTTTTGATATAGCTGTTTCGCCGTCATCCCCGCTTGGATATCAAAGGCAAATTTTTGCTCGTATAACGCCTCGCCAATTCTAAAACTACGTGAACCCTCTTTTTTAAGTTGAACCACTAATTTTTCTAACCAAGCGATATGGCTGTTAATCGCAGCAGTTGCCGTATCAAAACGCGTTTTAAATAACGCTTTTTCCGCATCAGTCAAACCAGAGTGGGTGACCTGTTTTAATAAGTCATCGGAAAAAACCGAAAATGCACCTTGATTCTGCAGCACAGCTAACTCAGTGTGCTCCAATGTTGGTTTGCTAATGTTCGCCTGCGCGGCAGCATAATAAGCTGGCACATTTTCTAAACGCGCTAATACCGAACGTAATCTGTCATCTAATGGAGCGAAATTTTCATTGATGATTTGGGCAAAACCGCCCGATACGTTGTAGCTTGAAGGATCCCACTGCCAGGATTTAAAACGGTCAATTTCCCATGCCATACTAGCGAGTAAATTGTCGATCAGATGGTAATCAATCCGTTCATTCGGCGTCAGCGAACTTTGCTCGAACTGAGTCAATTGCGCTTGTTGAGCTGTCACAAACGCTAAAGTCTTTGCTCGACCAGCCATATCGGGGATTTCAAGATGACCATCGTTAACATGCTTGCCACTGTATAAGGCCCAAGTCGGTGACAATTCCCACAATGAATCAATAAAGGAGCCTGAAAATCGCTCAAATGAGTGGACTTTAATTTCAGGTGCGACCACGGCCGCGGTTTGACTCGTATGGGATTGACAACCAGCAAGGCCGGCCAGCGATAGCACTATCGCAAGGGAAATAGCGTTTTTTTTCATTATTATGAATCCTTTGTTGAGATTTATCTGGCATGCAAAAATTACCTCAGTTAATCATATTGTCCTAATAATTGCAGCTATGTTAGCCATGAATACATGTGCGGTTACAAAATTGTAAGTTCTCGATATTTTTCCGCCTATCATTCGCCTATTCGACATATAAGCCCCTCTTTATCAAAACACACTCAAATAATGATAATCGCCTATTCTGTTTCACCTCCTGCTATAATATCGTCCTGCTCCGCTGTTCATGCTTTGGCGTAACAGTTTGCTTATACATTATT
>JBOFUF010000308.1:0-4195 GCA_051652445.1 Shewanella sp. | reverse complement strand
CAAAAACTAAAGGATGGAATCTATGTTTGTATTTACCTTAGTCATTTTATTTATCTTTTTTATTCTTTATAAGTTGATGTTAATTGTGCCGATGCGTGAGGTGCATGTCATTGAGCGTCTTGGCAAATTTCGTGCAGTTTTAAACCCAGGGTTGCATTTTTTGATCCCCTTCTTCGATAGGGTTGCCTATCGTCATGATACTCGTGAGCAAGTGCTTGATGTGCCTCCACAAAGCTGTATTTCTAAGGATAATACTCAGCTAGAGGTTGATGGTTTGGTTTATCTCAAAGTCATGGATGGCAAACTCGCCAGTTATGGTATTGAAAATTATCGTAAAGCTGCGGTGAATTTAGCCCAGACCACTATGCGTTCTGAAATCGGTAAGCTGAGCTTAAGTGAGACGTTCTCTGAACGTGATAGCTTGAATGAGTCTATAGTGCGGGAAATCGATAAGGCTTCTGAGCCTTGGGGGATCAAGGTGTTACGCTATGAAATTCGTAATATCACGCCATCACGCAATGTGATCCACACGCTTGAGAAGCAAATGGAAGCTGAGCGTCGTAAACGTGCTGAAATCACCTTAGCGAATGCCGAAAAAGCCGCGATGATCAATATGTCGGAAGGTGAGCGCCAAGAGGCGATTAACTTGTCAGAAGGTCAAAAACAGAAGCGTATTAATGAAGCGAAAGGCACAGGTCAGGAGATCGCCATCATAGCTAAAGCCAAATCCGAAGGTATGGCAATGATATCGCAGGCATTAGCCGTCAATGGCGGTACCGATGCGATGAATATGTTATTGAAAGAACAGTTTATTGCTCAAGTTGGCAAGATCCTCAAAGATGCGCAAGTCTCAGTGGTTCCGGCTGAAATGGCTAAACTGGAAGGTTTCTTTGAAGGCATGGAGCAAGTCACTCAGACAATGAGTGGCCAGAATAATTCAGGAAAAGGAGCGCGATAATGAATATTCCATTAGATACAGATTTGATTGTGATGGCAATTTGGGGGCTGATTTTTGCCATTTTTGTGATTAAGTTATTTCAATCGATCCGCCTCGTACCCACTAAATCGGCTTATATTGTGGAACGTTTAGGTAAGTACCATCGTACGTTAGATGCGGGTTTCCATACCTTGATCCCCTTTGTGGATAAAGTCGCTTTCATTCATGATTTGAAAGAAGAAACCATTGACGTACCGCCGCAGGAATGTTTTTCGAGCGACGAAGTGAACGTTGAAGTGGATGGGGTGATTTATATCTCGGTGACGGACCCTGTCAAAGCCAGTTACGGTATTACCGATTATCGCTACGCCGCTATCCAGCTGGCGCAAACGACAACGCGCTCTGTTATCGGGACACTCGATCTTGACCGCACGTTCGAAGAGCGCGATGTGATTTCAGCCAAGGTAGTGCAGGTACTTGATCAAGCGGGTGCCCTGTGGGGAATACGCGTGCATCGCTATGAGATTAAAAATATCACCCCACCAGAAACGGTTAAAAATGCCATGGAAATGCAAGTCAATGCCGAGCGTGAGCGTCGCGCATTATTGGCTAAGAGTGAAGGTGACAAACAGAGTAAAATTAACCGTTCTGAAGGCGTTAAAGCTGAAACAGTAAACCGCTCTGAAGGTGAGATGCAGCGCCGAATTAACGAAGCTGAAGGTAAAGCCGAGGAGATCTTAACGATTTCCCGCGCAACGGCAGAATCGATTGAGCGCCTTGCCTCTGTGATTGCCGCACCGGGTGGCCATAATGCTTTGCGGATGCAACTGGGTGAACAATACATGAAGCAACTCGATGGTTTAAGTCAAAAGAATAGTCGGATTGTGTTACCGGGTAATATGGTTGATTTCGATTATTGGATGAATAGCATTGGCTTAAAAGAAACCAACGCTAAGAACTAAGCTAAGCGGCGGTCAGTGCTCTGCTTGCCCTCTGATCGCTAATTAACCTGAGCATAAAAAGAGGGGCGCTAATGGCGCCCCTCTTTTGTTATAGCCGATAGCTTATCGGTTACAGCTTGAACCACGCATCGGTCCAGTTGCTACCTGTCCCGGGTGCATAGTGGCTGGTTGAGCCACCACACCAACCGCTGTAGGGGAAGGGTTTGCACTGGTAGTTACCGCCGGCGTTACTGACCTGATCACCTGCTTGATAAGGACTGCTGGCCTGATACGCAGGCAACGCGGGGGTAGTGGGTGCTGGTTGTGGTGGTGTTGCCTCTGGCAAGATTTCAGTGTGAATAACACTGTTGATCCCGTCCGAGAGACTAAAGTGCAGACTGCCACCGTGCAGTTGGCTTTGGTCAACCGCCAGTTCACCGCCGGTAGCGTTGAGCGCCAGCGTTAGACGGCTGCCATCTACTTGGGTGTGAACCAGGGTCAACCAAGGATATTTGCTATTATCCCAGTGAACGTAGTCTCCCTGATAATCAATGGCTTGGCCGCTGAAGCTGCCGCGAGTCGTCAGCTGTTGCTGCGCATGCAGACCGTTGATCTCCAAGGTTAGCTCTTGTTCACCATCAAAGAACTTGAGCGCATTGATGTGAGCGGAGGCGGGGATTTCCATGCTAAAGCGTTTTTGATCACCATGATCGAGCTTTATTAATGGCAGATCGTGCATGATGATGCCATCAGTGGCGTTGATCAGCATTGTGTATTGGCTCAAATCGTTACTCGGCTCTTTCCAGTCCAGATCTTGGCCACCATGGGGGTTATTAGAGGCAATAATCGGCTCTAATAGCACCTTGCCATCGACAATTTCTCCCGAGATAAGCAACATCGGCTCACTGTTTGGCACCATTTTGCTGCGCGTAGGTTGATCAGAAAACCAGGACTTTGAGTTTACATAGTCGGCCAGCTTTTGGTAGTTGTACTGACTAAAGCGATCACCAACGCAGTAGTTCATGGCGTCAGAATCGGCATGGATCCGCTTATCTTTAGGGGAGATCACGGTTCTGTCTGCTTGCTCAAACAGCGGCGCTGGGCTTAAGGCTGCTCTGGACACCCCTTCCCAAGCACCTGAGGCCCAAAATGGGTCTCCTGAGGTTGGCCCGCAACCGGGTGCATGCCCCAGACTTAGGTTGTGGCCCAACTCGTGGATGAAGGTTGAGCGTATTGAAAAGTTGCAAGCACTATCACGGCCCACTGCACTGGCTCCAGGAATCCATGCGAGTCCTACCGTGCCATAACAGATCCCAGGCACTAGGCCATAAAAATACGTTTTACCATCGGTTTCTAGCTTACGTAATTGCTCTACGATACCAAGAGCAGGAGTGACATCACTTTTAAGATCAACCGCTTCACGCACTGAAATATTGGTTTTTGCCAATGGATACGTCTGGCGAAGGGTTTTATCATAGTCAGCTACCACAGGAACTCTGGCAACCCCATTGGCATCTAGGCCGGGGATCAATTTAACATTGATGGTGCCTTGTCGATTAACCCGAGGTTGACTGGTTAGTGTAAGCCCACTGTCGCTGCTTACGGTAACGAGCATGCCACTGGTGATGAAATTGTCCGCATCTTCACCTTCAATAATGCTGTAACACACTTCCTCTAGTTGATAGCTTGGGCTGCTGAAACTGCCGACCTTAGCGTTGCTTGGGCAGATCATCGGCTTGCTCAGTTGCTGACCATTAGCATCAATCGTTAAGGTCATTGCTGGCATGTGCGTATGACTGTCACTGCGCGCATAAGCGTAAGCGCGCACCATAGTGGTGCCCTTAGGCGACAACACCTGGTGTTCTGAGCCGGGTGATAGCAGGGTTGCTTGGCCAATTTCTATGCGTTGCAAGGCTATCGGTTGCCCCTCATCTAACACAGTCACTTTATATTCAAGCTGTTCATCTATTTCATAATAATCAGGATCAGCTTGAACTCGGATGGTCGCTTCACCGGCGCCCACTAGGGTGACTTTTCCTTTTGCGTCAATCGTCAGCACATCTTCATTGAGTGACTGGTAGTTGAACGACGAGGTTAATATCGGTTGATTATCGGCGGCGCGATAGAGGTTGGGTCGTGGTAAGTAATATTCAAAATTGTCCGCTAGTGTAAAGGAAAGATTGGTGGTTAATTCGGAAATCATGCTGGCCTTGGTCAAGCAGTCAATGACAGCTTCGGCATTTTTACCACCGGTGCGCGTGTAGTTCGGTGCGCGGGTACTGCAGTGTTGTCCATTGAGAGGTTGACCATAAATGGT
>JBOFUF010000307.1:0-1949 GCA_051652445.1 Shewanella sp. | reverse complement strand
CAAGGAGCCCTTTGATGTTGACCCAGCCCATGTTGACCCAGCCCATGTTGACCCAGCCCATGTTGACCCCGCTTATGTTTACCAAACTCTTGATTGCCAACCGCGGTGAAATCGCCTGTCGCATCATCAAAACGGCCCATGCCATGGGCGTTCGCACCGTTGCCTTGTATTCCGATGCCGATAAAGATGCCCGCCATGTCGCCATGGCCGATGAGTCCTTCTATTTAGGCGGCAGTGCGCCAGCCGACTCCTATTTAAAGGGCGATTTAATTATCGATATCGCTAAAAAAGCGGGCGCACAAGCCATTCATCCCGGTTATGGTTTCTTATCTGAAAACGCCGACTTTGCCAGAAAGTGTGAAGCCGCAGGCATCGCCTTTGTTGGCCCTGGCAGTGATGCTATTGATGCCATGGGCAGCAAAAGCGCCGCCAAATCCATTATGACAGCGGCCAATGTGCCGTTAGTGCCGGGTTATCACGGCGATGACCAAACCGATGCGACCTTAAAAACTGAGGCACTGAAAATCGGCTTCCCTATGCTGATTAAAGCGGCTTATGGCGGCGGCGGTAAAGGCATGCGTATCGTTGAGAATGAAGGCGAAATCATGGCAGCCATTAACTCGGCGCGCCGTGAAGCGGCCTCTGCTTTTGGTAACGATAAGTTATTGATCGAGCGCTATTTACTTAAGCCGCGCCACGTCGAAGTGCAAGTATTTGCCGACACCTTTGGCAACGTGATTTATTTATCGGATCGCGATTGCTCCATCCAACGTCGGCACCAAAAAGTGGTCGAAGAAGCGCCGGCGCCCGGTTTAAGCGATGCACTGCGTGCCCAAATGGGTCAAGCCGCCGTTGCGGCTGCCAAAGCCATCGACTATGTTGGCGCGGGGACGATAGAGTTTCTGTTAGATACCGACAACCGCTTCTATTTTATGGAGATGAACACCCGTTTGCAGGTTGAGCATCCCGTCACCGAAATGGTCACAGGCCAAGATTTAGTGAAATGGCAATTGCTGGTCGCCAGTGGTCAGCCACTGCCCCTTAAGCAAGATGAAGTCAATATTCACGGCCATTCCTTTGAAGTGCGAATTTATGCCGAAGATCCACACAATGCGTTTTTACCCGCCAGCGGTAAGCTCAACTTTTTGCGCGAACCCGAGCAAAGTAAGTTTGTCCGTATCGATTCGGGCATTCGCGAAAACGATGTGATCAGTAACTTCTACGATCCTATGATTGCCAAGCTTATCGTCTGGGATGAATCGCGCCCGCGCGCCCTGCAGCGTTTAGTGCATGCGTTAAAGTCGTATCAAATCAGCGGTCTTAAGCACAACATTGAGTTTTTGGCCAACATTGCCGAGCACCCAGCCTTTGCCAATGCCGACTTTAGCACTGACTTTATTGGCCGTTATGGCGACACCTTAATAGGCACAGCGTCAAGCGAGGCCGACACTGCGCTTGCCTTTGCCGCGCTATATCAAGTGCTTGCCCGTAAAGAAGCGGCTAAAGCACAGGCTCTCAACAGCGCCGATCCTTACTCGCCTTGGGGTCAAGTCAGCGGCTTTAGACTCAACAGCTGCAGCCAGCACAATATTGCCCTGCTCGATGATGCCCATGAATTGCAGCAATTAGTGATGCTCGATTTAGGCGACCGCTATCAATTACTCCAGCACGGTCAAGATTGCCTCTCGAGCAAAGAGTTAAATGGCGAGCTGAAACAAGATTTACTGCTCGCCGAAATCAACGGCCATAAGAGTAAAGTGCTCGTTAGCGCCCAAGGTGATGACTTTACGCTGTTTTTACCCTCTGGCAGTTACCACTTTAAAGCGGTGAAAACACTCGTGCTCGAAGAACAAGCCAGCAATGCTGACAAGTTAAAAGCCCCGATGAACGGCACGGTAGTGACCCACTTAGTCGATGTCGGCGCACAAGTTAAAGCAGGCCAAGGTTTG
>JBOFUF010000306.1:0-9663 GCA_051652445.1 Shewanella sp. | reverse complement strand
CTGCAGCAAGCATAGCATTCGCTGAATGGATGGTATCAGCGTGGATGCTTCGCCGCAGCGCTTAGTCGAAGAAGGGAAGAGCGAGGGCAGATCTAACTCACTTGGTTATGATTGGTACGAGTGGCGCTATCCACCAGGTTTTGATTGCCATGAAGTAATGCATCGATTTGTTGATCTTTTTCTGCCCAGACTTGGTTTAACCAGCGCTGGAATTGGGTGCGGTACTCAGGCTCAGAAAAATAACGTGTCGAGTCTACCTGAGGCACGGGCAGGGCGTTGATCCGCACGATAATCTTGTTGACCTTGCCGTTCATCACCGCAAACAGAATATTTTCAGGCGCATCCGGGTAGACGATGGTCATATCCAGCAGGTTAGTAAATTGCTCACCCATAGCGGATAAGGTAAAGGCGATCCCCCCCGCTTTAGGGCGCAGTAAATGTTGATAAGGCGAGTTTTGGCGCTGATGTTTATCTTGGGTAAAACGGCTGCCTTCAACATAGTTAATAATGGCGGTCGGCATATTGCTAAACTTTTTGCAGGCGCGGCGTGTGGTGGCTAAATCTTTGCCCTTAAGCTTGGGATTCTTTTTGAGTTTTGCTGGGCTGGTTCTATTCATAAATGGCATATCCAGCGCCCAACATCCTAGGCCCATGATAGGCACATAGATGAGTTCTTTTTTGAGGAAGAACTTCAGCATCGGGATGTGGTTACGTAACACGTAAGTTTGTGCGGCGATATCGAATCCACTGAGGTGGTTGCTGATCAGTAAATACCAGCTGTTTTTATCGAGTCCTTCGAGCCCTTTGATATCCCACTCAATGTTAGCGATCAAATACAAGATGCCACCGTTGCAGCTGGCCCAAGCCCACATAAAACGGTTCATGACCGCCGTCACTGCATTGCGCGCACCTTGCGCTGGCAACACGAGTTTCACTAATCCGCCAATGCTGATAAGCGAGCTCCAAATGGCGGTATTAATGATCAGTAGGCTCAGGCTGAGGATAAACAACACTGGGCCTGGCAGGAAATTCAACATAATGGCGCTACCTTGATCATTTTTTCGCAGGGCTTGCGAGTTGGCTCAATGTTTCATCTTTAGTGAGCCAGAGTTGGTTCAGTTGTTCTTGAAAACCCATTTTAAAATCGCGGTCATTCATATAATCGCCGCGCATCGCAGGGCTGATATCGGAGACCTTGATGTGTACTTTCACGCTTGGCAACTTGCCTGTTAGGTAGTCCCAATAGCTTGGCACTGCGTCTGGGTAGTAAATGGAGACATCCACAAGTTTGTGGATTTGTTCTCCCATGGCCGATAGCGCGAAGGCCATACCGCCCGCTTTAGGTTTTAGCAAATGTTGGAACTGTGAGTGTTGCTTTTGATGCTTAGTGTGGCTAAAGCGCGTACCTTCGACAAAGTTCATCACACTCACAGGCTTAGCCTTGAACTTAGCGCAAGCTTTACGTGTAATTTCAATGTCTTTACCCTTTAACTTAGGGTTTTTACGCAACTGTTCCGTGCTATAACGCCGCATAAAAGGAAAATCGAGTGCCCACCAAGCTAAGCCTAAAATCGGCACAAAAATCAGTTCTTGCTTAAGAAAAAACTTTAAGAAAGGAATTTTTCGGTTAAAAACCCGCTGCAGGATCAGGATATCGACCCAAGACTGGTGGTTAGCAATCACCATATACCACTCGTGAGTGGAAAAGTCGGTGTCACCACTGAGTTCTATTTTAACGGGATGCAAGCACCGCTCAATCACGCCATTAACGCTGATCCAAGCGCTGGCACAAAAGTCGAGCACATAACTCGTCGCCGTTCTTAATGAACTAACAGGGATCAGTTTTATAAAACTGATCAACACGATTGGGATTGTCCAAAAGGCGGTATTTAAAACGTAAGCTAAAAATGCAATACAGCCTTTTATCTGTGAAAACAGCATTCCCATCGGAGCCCCTTAACAAAAATTAGAGACCTATGTTACTCGTTGTCGGCGTTTGGCTCAATCGTAGGCTCTGCTG
The DNA here is from genome assembly GCA_051652445.1 of Shewanella sp. Taxonomy (GTDB): domain Bacteria; phylum Pseudomonadota; class Gammaproteobacteria; order Enterobacterales; family Shewanellaceae; genus Shewanella. Next base: position 7,643 of record JBOFUF010000306.1, on the reverse strand, counting down.
GTCGGTGCATTTGTTCATCTTCACTGTAAAGCGGCGGAGTCAATATTGCTGGGATAGACGCGCCAGCAATCTATCCATAGCACGATAACCCAGTGCTTGGGCAAGGTGGCGGCGTTCGGTATTTGGCACTTGTTCAAGATCGGCGATAGTGCGGGCGACTCGTTGTATACGATGAAAACTGCGAACCGACAGGCCAAGCTTTACTACGCTTTGCTCTAAAAAAACTAAATCAGCATCACAGAGCCCGCTGAAGCGTTTTAGTAGCTTGCCTGTGAGTTCGCTATTGAGTACGCCTGCGCGAGCGAGTTGTAGCTCACGCGCCTGCTTCACTCGTTTGGCGATGTCTTGGCTGGTTTCTGTTTGCGGCGCGGCTTGAGTCAAGGTGCCTGGGGGCAGTTTGGGTACTTCTATGGTCAAGTCGAAACGATCGAGAAACGGACCTGAAAGCCGCGAAAGATAACGTTTGATTTGTTCAGGGCTGGATCTGTGATGGCTATCTAGGTCGCCACTGGGGCTCGGATTCATTGCCGCGATTAATTGGAATCGGCTCAAGAATGTCAACTTAGCGGCGGCGCGGGAAATCACCACTTCGCCGGTTTCCATCGGTTCGCGCAGGCAATCTAACACTTTACGCGGAAATTCAGCCACTTCATCCAAGAATAACACACCGCGATGAGCGAGGGAGATCTCCCCAGGTTTGGGGATACTGCCACCGCCCACGAGGGAAATCGAAGAACTCGTATGGTGCGGCGCCCTAAATGGTCGCTGTAAAAAATGCTGCGGTTTAATGTCGAGTCCGGCAACAGAATGAATCGCCGCCACTTCTAATGCTTCTTCGTAATTGAGCGCGGGCAATAGTGCCATCATCCGACTGGCGAGCATGGTTTTGCCTGTTCCCGGCGGGCCGAGCATCAAGAGGTTATGATTACCCGCAGCGGCAATTTCGAGTGCTTGCTTGGCCTGATATTGACCAATCACATCGCTTAGGCAAGTGTGAGACTCGGGCGTCTCTTGGCTTATCCATTCTAATTGTGGTGCCAGTGTGGGCAGTTGGTTTTGCCCTTGTAAATAGGCGGCGAGGCTTTGCAGGTGCGAGCCAAACAACACCTTAGAATAGCCGACTAGCTCGGCATCATGGCGATTATCCAGCGGTAATATCAAGCTATGATCTTGGCGTTTTGCGGCGATAATCGCGGGCAATAGTCCTTGGCAATAACGTATGTGTCCAGACAGTGCTAGCTCACCGACAAACTCAATATTTTTTAAGCTGCTAACGGGAATTTGTTCCGAAGCGGCCAGTATGCCTACGGCGATGGGTAAGTCGTAGCGGCCACCTTGTTTAGGTAAATCAGCTGGCGCGAGATTGACGGTTATCCGCCGCATTGGAAACTCGAATCCTGCGTTGATCAGCGCGCTGCGTACTCGTTCGCGGGCCTCTTTAACCGAAGCTTCGGGTAATCCCACCAAATTAAATGCCGGCAAGCCATTACTCAGATGCACTTCAACCGTCACTTCGGGGGCTTCGACCCCACAACTGGCGCGGGTCGTCACGCAGGCAATTGCCATACACAAATCCTTTTGTTATTTAGTGCAGGATTTGAGTGTAGCAGTAATTGGGATTATGGCTTTGCTATTGGCATGGGCTGCATTGGGTTTAAATAAACAGAGGATATTGTGGACGCAATCCGGGCATTTATCGATTTTGTCGTGTTCTACCCAGAGGGGGTTATTTGATGCGGGAAAATAAGTGATAGTCCATGATCAGTTCGCACTGTTATTGCTGTGATTTCAGTTGCATAGCCGGTGGCGGTTCAGCATTGGTGAATAGCGTCTACATATGCGCAATATTGCGCATATGTAGATTTGTCAGCTTTACCTAATGCGTTATTGAGTCATGTTTTCATTTAAAGCAACTGCTAACCCGTTGGTATTCATGCTAAAAATGACATGAACCAATTGTGGGTTTAATACCAATACTGCTTCAACCCCATGCGCGCTTAGGGTCGTGCTATTTAAGAGATTGGCATCTGTGACTTCTAAGCGTAAACGGTTATCTGCAATCGAGCGGCATGATTTCACGTCACCTAACAATGGCAAAATGGCAAGCGCTTGCGCGCGATCGTCAGAAGAGGCATTCACGCTGGCAGTTTCAACGACAGGGGCTTGAACTATCGCATGGAAGCCACCGGATGCGAGCATTTCATCGATTTCAGTGCGTGACACTTCGGCAATCGTTCCCACAATGGCTTGTACCGCATTGCCTGAAATCATCACTCCGCTTGCACCTAATTGCTTCAATCTTGCTTGATCCACTTTAGCGGTATCACGAACATCAATGCGCAAACGTGTAATACACGAGTCGACGTTAATCAGATTTTCTGGTCCACCAAAGGCTTCAATAAAATGACGAGCTCTTTCAGTGCCTTCTGATGAAACTGTTTCTAACTCAGTATCCATCCGTCCGGGAGTTTTTAAGTCTAACTTCAGAATTAAGAATCTAAATACCACGTAATACAATACGGCATAGATAAGGCCTAACAGTACGAGTAAGCCAATCTGTTGTGAATTATTTGACAGGACCAGAAAATCGATCAGGCCATGAGAGAAGGATGTACCATGAACGACACCCAAAAAATTCACCAGTACATAAGCAAGGCCAGCCATCAATGCGTGTACGACATAAAGTAAAGGTGCGGCAAATAGGAATGCGAACTCTATCGGTTCTGTGATCCCAGTTAAGAATGCGGTTAACGCCGCCGAGATCATAATACTGCCAACCATGACCCGATTTTCAGGGCGAGCAGTATGCCAAATTGCCATGGCTGCCGCAGGTAACCCAAACATTTTAAACAAGTAACCACCGGCTAATTGACCAAAGCCATTGCCCGCCGCGCGACTGGCTTCGTCAGCTTGTAAATAACAGGTCAGTACGCCAGTAGCGGGTTTGCCTAAACTATTGACGCAATTTCCCGCCTCAAAGAAGAAAGGCACATTCCAAACATGGTGTAAACCCACAGGGATTAATGCACGTTCCAGCACGCCATAGATCCCAAAGGCCAGCGTGGGATTTTGGTATGCCGCCCAATGTGAAAATGTTGCAATGGCATGGCCGACTGGCGGCCAAATAAAGGATAAAATCACCCCCGCAAAAATCGCGCCGAAACCGGTAATAATAGGCACGCTTCGTTTACCCGAGAAGAATCCGAGATAAGAAGGTAATTGAATTTTAAAAAAACGGTTAAAGGCTGCTGCCGCAATTGCACCTGCAATCATACCGCCAAACACACCCACATCAGTACCTGGCTCAAGTACACCAATGGTTTTCACCATGATGGCATATCCGACTAGCGCGGCCATTGCTGCTACACCATCATTCTTTGCAAATCCTAAAGCAATACCAATGGCAAAGAGCAAGCCCATATTGCTAAAAATAGCCTCACCGGCCTGTACCATTAAGATATTGACGATATCGGGAAAGATGCTGAACTGCGCGCTCCCTACGCCGAGTAGGATGCCCGCTACCGGTAATACGGACACAGGCAACATTGCTGATTTGCCTACTTTTTGTAATATTGAAAATGCGTTACTCATCATCGCCTTCTTCTTCGGCGGCTGTGCAGTCGTTGTATTAGATGTCATAATTTAACCTTTGAAATTTCAATCGATTACAAAGTGATTATCGCTTTACGATATCGCCTTTAACGGCAAGGAGCGTATGAGGATCTCGCATTAATGCGCGCACATCTTTGGCATCAGCGCAGGCCATGGCTTGAGCGGCGATGGCTTGACATGCTTGCTGATCCAGTTGGCGTACTTGATGTTTGACTTCGGGAATTGAAGGGACGCTCACCGACAGTTCATCAATCCCTAAGCCGACCAAAATAGGCACGGCATCTTTTTCGCCAGCTAATCCTCCGCAAATACCCGCCCATTTACCTTTGGCATGTGCGGCTTTTACTGTCATGTCGATTAGGCGTAATACTGCAGGATGTAAGCCATCGGCTATGGCCGCCAACTTAGGGTGGCCACGATCGATTGCTAAGGTATATTGAGTTAAATCATTTGTGCCAATAGAGAAAAAGTCGACGTGTTCAGCCAACACATCTGCCATTAGGGCCGCAGATGGGACTTCAATCATGATCCCAACTTCAATGCCGCTGATATCAATAGCTAATTTTTCGGCTTCTTCCTTAATCACTTGTTTGGCTAATTTAAGTTCAAACAAAGATGCCACCATTGGGAACATAATGCGCAGATTGCCTGCATCAGCGGCTTTTAACAGTGCTCGAACTTGCTGTCGTAATACTGCTGGTTTATCTAAACAGACACGAATACCCCGCTCACCAAGGAAGGGGTTATCTTCTTTGGGTAAAGGCAAGTATGCGAGGGGCTTATCGCCGCCGACATCTAAGGTACGCACTACAAGAGGGCGTTGTCCTAATGTTTGTAGTACCGCGCGATAAGCTTGTTCTTGCTCGATTTCTGATGGCGCAACAGATTGATCTTGATATAAAAACTCTGAACGTAATAAACCAACAGCTTCGCCGCCCATATCGACTAATTTCTGGGCATCGCTGACTTTGGCGATGTTACCCGCAACTTCAAATCGTACTCCATCTACAGTAACGGCAGATTCATCTTTCTGGCTAAAGGCTAACGCTTTTTCCTGCTCTGCGGCATCTTTAGTGGCGTTAAGTTGTGCCATTTCCGCATCGGTGGGAGAGAGTAAAAGGTAGCCGTTAGCGGTATCGAGTAACACTTCAGTACCATGTAGTGTCATGATCTTAGCCTCAACGCCTGCCATTGCGGCAATTCCCATTGCTCTGGCTAAAATCGCGCTGTGACTGGATGAGCCACCAAGGGTGGTGCATATACCTTTCACAAATTGTGGATTGAGTTTTGCGGTATCCGAAGGGGTTAAATCTTTTGCAACTAGGATGGTATTTTCAGGTAATTCGGTGGGGATAGTGTCTTGGGGTAATCCCGCCATAATGCGTGAAACCCGATTACCCACGTCAACGAGATCCGTTGCCCGACCGGCGAGCAAGGGATTGTCCATCCCAGCCAGTTTGTCTGCTTGGCGACAAACGCTTTTACTCCAAGCATAAGGTGCTGACTTACCTTGTTTTAATTCAATGATACAGTCGTCATACAAATCGGGATCTGCGATTAGCTCTTGATGGGCGACAAAGATATCGGCTTTTTGTCCCATGTTCTTACTGTGCAATTCTGCAATTAACTCGCTCAAGGTTAGGTGGGCGACTTTCATGGCTTCGTTAAGATTTTTTTGTTCAAGCAGTGCATCGCTGGCAAAGGTGTCAAATTTAGGAATTTCCGCTTCGACCACATACAAGCGCCCTCTGACTTGACCCGGTGAGGCTTCAACCCCCATCAGTTGGCGTGGATCTTGGCTGGTTTGCAGTAGTAGCGACGGCTCTGAAAAGGGATCAAAGTCACTTTTAGGCTCCTTGACGACCTGTTTTGCATCCGCGCCATCCTCACCTAAGCCTGCCTGTATGGCTTCACTCAATGCGGTCATTGCCGCTTGTTGATCTTTACCTTTGGCGAGGATCACTATCTGATCACCAAAAGCGATATCGAGTCCCATGAGTCCAACAACACTGCGAGCGTTTGCTTGTTTTCCGCCTTTATCGATCATCACATCACATTCAAACAGTTTGATTGCTGTGACAATCGCCGCCGCAGGTCTTGCATGGATCCCTGTTGGGTTGATCACTGCGATGGGGGCTGAACTTATCATGTCATCAGACTTGGTGACTTCCTGCGCACTCGAAGTGACCTCTGCGGTGAATAACAGATCTCCGGCGGTCACAAATTTTGCCGTCGAGGGTGTTAAGCTAATGATTCTGGACATATCAGTGAGCAGTACCACAGTGCGTAAGCTTTTTACATTGCAACCCACGCTATCTAAATCCAGTTCGATTAGGGGGGTTTTTGCTTTTACAACATCACCGACAGCCACTAAGGCTTTAAAACCTTCGCCCTTCAATTTAACGGTGTCGACGCCAATATGCAGTAAAATCTCAATACCGTTTGGTGTTAATAAGGTGACGGCATGCTTAGAAGGGTGAATCTGAGCGATGGTGGCATCGCATGGGGCGTGAAGAATGTTTTCAGTGGGATCTATCGCTAGACCATCGCCAACCATTTTTTGTGCAAATGCGGCGTCTGGAACCTGGCTCAGTGGACAGCTCACACCTGTGAAAGGGGCTAATAACTGAAGCGTGGTTGAAGTCTTTTTATTCATTGGAACTCCGATTTGGACACTTAACTACATAATGCTAATGAATTTTACTTGTTTTGGTGACGTGAGTGAAAATGAGGCTTTACTTATATGTCACTCGCTATTCCCTATCTACCTGACTCTTAGTGTACCAAATAAACGTCTTTAAGGGAGGCCAACGATGATTAGGCCTTAATTTGCTTGGCTAATGACACTATCTCGGTAGATACCACGAAGAGTCGAGGTGAGCACCTTAGTGATCTAGCATCAACTTAGCAAAGGTAAGATGTGATGTCGCATCCAGATCTTCAAGATATGACATTGGTAACAAAATTACTTAATTGTTGCTAGGGGCTGTTGATCTTTGTTCGAATTTTGTACGAAGAAGGTAATCTCGTATAATTTACTTCGCCAAAAACAACCATAACGAGATTACCCTGCCCCGATTAATGCTCACTGATGAGGTGTGGTCGAAGCTGAAAACTATTCTGTTTGAAGATAGCGTTTATAACAAGCGTGAGCATAGAAATACGCTGGAGGGGATCCTTTCTCGACTTCGTGTTGGCAGCCCTTGGCGAGATTGACCTGAATGTTTGGGGGTATGGAACACGATTTACCGTCGCTTTTTACTGTGGTCAAGAAAAGGGATGTTACTCAGACTATTGAACGGTATTGCTCGCCTCAAGCATTTTAGAGCGATCGCGACCCGCTATGACACATTAAAAATTCATTTCGAAAGCATGCCGGCTTTAGCTTGCTCAGCTATTTGGCTGCCAATGTGAAGGATCAACAGCCCTTAGTCTGATTCACCGCCCTGACATGACTTCCCCAATTGGCAAAAGCGCTAATTGGAGCACAAACATTTTTTATCAAATCAACGACAATCCCTACCAAATTACTCATCTGGATTGATATGAAAACGAAATGGATTTTTATTGCAGTGGCATTAACTGCCTTGCTAAGCGCGTGCTCGCCCGTTAAAGGGCCAGACACTGATTGGACGGAGGAGCCTTTAGTCGAGGTTCAAAAAGCCGCTGAGCAGGGTAATGCCGAGGCCCAGTACACCCTCGGGGCTATGTACAAAAATGGCGAAAGTGTGCCGCAGGACGGCAAGCAAGCTGTGGCGTGGTATCGAAAAGCCGCTAAGCAGGGCTATGCCCAAGCCCAGTACAACCTCGGTTATGCGTACTACGAAGGCGAAGGCGTACCGAAGGACTACAGCCAAGCGTTCCACTGGTGGACAAAAGCCGCCGAGCAGGGCTATGCCCATGCCCAGTCCGAACTTGGGGTTATGTACTACAACGGCCAAGGCGTGCCGTTGGACTACAAGCAAGCGTTCCACTGGTTGACAAAAGCCGCCGAGCAGGGCTATGCCCATGCCCAGTACAACCTCGGGGCT
>JBOFUF010000305.1:0-3281 GCA_051652445.1 Shewanella sp. | reverse complement strand
ACATGGAAGTGACCGTTGACGACATGGCCGCTCTTTCACATCCATGTGATCGCGGCATTCGCCCCGCCATATGCAGCAGATGCCGTCGTCGAGCCTATAGGGACACTTCTTGTTAAACGAAAGGGCGGCGAGTCACTGGAATGACAGTGCTTTATCATTCCTCGTCACAGGACAAGTCTGATGCAGTGTTAACGATCTACTAATCCACGCTCTGACTCAATCAACGTCAGCTTTTGAGCGCGACTCAGCTTTTTAACTGCAATCTCACGGCGCAGTGCATCGCCGTGACTGCCAACCTGCTCTTGATACATCAGGGTTAACGGGCCTTTACCGCGCAGATACTTAGCGGATTTGATGCCACCCGATTGATGCTCGCTAAAGCGTCGCGTGACATCAGTGGTGACGCCTGTGTATAAATGCCCGTTGGCGCAGCGGACTAAATACAAATACCACAGGGATGCTGCTTTTATGGGGGTAGGCTTCAGAGGTGCAGGATTTAATGGTACGGGATTGCGCGCATCTTCTGTCACTAATACTGCTATTGGAATTTCTTTTATCGTCGAATCTGCTGTCGCTGCATTTTTGGTAACGACAGCGCTAGCCACTGGGGCAAGTGTGTCTGCCACCAGTGACTCATGTTGCTGTAAAGCGCCTCTGTCAGTATTGCCTAGGCTGGCGGCTGATTCGGTCACTTACAAATGACCTACTTCGCCATACCTAACACACTCAAGAAGAACGCATATTCTTGGGCTGTGTCTTGGTATTGGCGATAACGACCACTCTTACCGCCGTGGCCCGCTTCCATATCCACATTGAATAACAACACCTTATCGTCCATCTTGTACCACTTATTCTGTACGTCTCGCAGCTTAGCGACCCACTTGGCAGGTTCAAAATACTGCACTTGGGAGTCATGCAAACCTGTGGTCACTAACAGGTGTGGGTATGCTTGGTCGGTGACATTGTCGTAGGGCGAGTAACTCAGCATGTAATCGAAATAGGTTTTCTCGTTCGGATTGCCCCACTCATCGTACTCATTGGTCGTCAGTGGTATCGACTCGTCCAGCATAGTCGTCACCACATCCACAAAAGGCACATGGGCTGCAAGGGCGAAATACTTATCCGGCGCTTGATTAGCAATCGCGCCCATCAGTAAACCACCCGCACTGCCGCCAGAGGCAACCACCTTGTTTTTGTCGCCATAACCTTGCGCGGTTAATGCCGTGGTCACGTCGATAAAATCATTGAAGGTATTTTGCTTATTCAACAGCTTACCGTCGTCATACCAAGGGCGGCCGAGCATTTCTGAGCCGCGCACATGGGCGATGGCATACACAAAACCGCGGTCAAGCAAACTGATAAGCGATGAAGAAAAATCAGGTTCTACTGTGTAACCGTACGAACCATAACCGTATTGATACAAAGGGTTAGTGCCATCTTTCTTGAATTTATCTTTACGATACACCAAAGAAACAGGCACTTTTGCGCCATCACGGGCGGTAATAAACACCCGCTCGGCACGATATTGGCTGGCATCGAAGCCGCCTAAGACTTGATCTTGTTTTAATAAATCACGTCTATCGGGATTCACCAGCGAATACTCGTATACGGCTTCTGGCGCTGTCAGGCTAGAGTAGAAAATGCGTAACTTATTACTGTCTTGCTGGGAATTCACCTCTAAGCCCAGCACATAAGCGGGTTCATCAAAGCTCAGTTCGAAGGGCTGTTGACCGTTGAACGGCATCACTTTAATCCGCGTCAGGCCGTTTTCACGGGTCTGAATAATCAGATAATCCTTGAGCACTAACTCGTCTTCGATACGGGCATTAGGGTTATGCGCCACCACTTCTTGCCACTTAGATTTGTCCGCCGCCTCTTTGATGGCAACTTTCATTAAACGGAAGTTCGTCGCCTGCCAGTTGGTGAGAATGTAATAAGTATCACCCAGCTTAGACACACTGTATTCGTGGCCTTCTTCCCGCGCTAATACTGGCTTAAATAATCCCAGCGGATCCTTGGCGTCGAGCACTGACACTTCGCTTGTCGTGGTGCTTTCTTGGAACAGCACAATTTGCGATTCATCTAAGGTTTTGCCGAGGGAGATATAAAATGAATCGTCTTGTTCTTCATACACTAACACGTCGCTTGATTGCTTAGTGCCCAGTTCGTGGCGATACACACGATTACCCAGCAAGGTTTTTAGATCTTTGGCGATATAGAACACATGCTTGTTGTCGTTCGCCCACACCACGCGACCTTCGGTATTTTCAAGTACGTCGGTGATCATGTCCCCCGATGCCAAATCTTTAAAATAGATGTGATATACACGGCGGCTGAGGACGTCTTCACCAAAGGCCAACATGGTTTCATCTGGGCTGACACTGGCGCCGCCTAACCCATAAAACTCATGGCCCTTAGCGCGCGCGTTCACATCGAGCATCACTTGCTCAATACCATCGGCGCCCTTACGGCTGATCAGCGGATATTCGCTGCCCTCTTGGTATCTGTGGTAATAGCTGTGCTGATGCCATTGGTACGGCACGCTCGACTCATTGGCGACTAAGCGCTCGGTTAACTCTTTATAAAGACCATCTTGCAGCGGCTTTAAGGGTTTGAAATAAGCCGCAGTGTAGCGATTCTCTGCGTTGAGATGGGCCAACACTTTAGGATCTTTGCGCTCATCGTCACGCAGCCAATAGTAATCATCGGTACGGGTTACGCCATGTAAAGTCATCACATGGGGAATTTTTTCCGCAACAGGGGCAGGCACTTGCCCTTTTTGAATCGAACAACCGGGTAGCAGCATGGCAATACCTAAAGTGAGTAGCAGAGATCGCATTTATGCGTCCTTGTGACATTGGCACCGACCTTCGAATCATTCAAAGGCCAAACATTTTCGATATGATAGTGGTCAGGTGCCTACTAGCGCAACATGACCGCGTTTTTTGGCCTAAATAGCCCTAAAACACATTCTCAGACGGGGTGAGATTCCCCACCGGCGGTAAAGGGGCAACGGCAAGGTAATAACGAAGCGCCAGCATGATGATGTCTGATGTGCATATATGCCGTCCCGAAAAATTAACTGTCATGCAGTGGATGCGCCAAATTCATATTCGAAAATCGTCCACGCTTAAACTCTTATCGTCAACGTTGCGACAGAACCTAAAACTTACCTTTACATCTTTAGCTAACGCAATGATTAATTGATGAAAATGACTTTAACTTGTTGTTCATCTCGCACTTAACCCTCTGACAAATGCCGCCACTCAGGTGACATCTAA
>JBOFUF010000304.1:0-12233 GCA_051652445.1 Shewanella sp. | reverse complement strand
ATCAGGATGTGTCGCTATTTGTGTCATCTGCCTTCGCTGTGATGGGCGTGGCATTAGTTGCTCAGTGGTCAATATTGAGTAACTTAACTGCAGGCGTGCTGATTTTTTTCGTGTTTCCCTATCGTATCGGTGAGCGTATTCGAGTGGTTGATAAGGATGAAGATATTAGCGGCGTGATTATCGAAATTGCTTTATTCCATGTGCTTATTCACCGTGATAACGGTGATACGATTACTTATCCCAATAATTTAATGTTACAAAAGGCGGTATTAAAACTAGCCGATCAGACACCGCTTGCCGCTCGAAAAGCCTTAATTGAAAATAAAATTAAGTTGGACCCTGAGTAATTACGATTGTTGATCTCGCCGTGTTGTTAAGTCTTTTTATGTCATGTGATACCCAAACAGCCTGAAAATGCAGGATTTGGCGGGCTGAATTTCAGGTCATAGTAACGCACTTTAGCAAGGCCATTGATTGTGCCTGCATCAATGGTGCTCTGAAACTCGACTCTTCAGGTCGCTTGGGTATCTCTCTCAACCTTGCGAGAACTCGCGGTGGAGCGCGTTAACAAGTCATAAAGAAGGGGTGTAGGCAACCAGTGTCTATCCAGGTAAGCGATTCATGCCGGTTGTTTTATCAAGAGTGGGCTTGCTATCGGTAGCGATCATTTTCCCATCTTTAGTGCTCATAATGTATTGTGAACGGCACGCAACAAGCCCTAGTGTACAAGCTAGGATGAGTATTACGTTGTTCATTATACTCATCTCTTCTTCCATCCTCACCGTGAGAATGCTCAAGTAAGCCTGTTCACTTGGATTCATTCTTTCAAGACGATAACGCTTTTTAAAATGCTTCTACCTTGGGACAATTTATCTAAGCACCCGTTGAAAAAATGCCACCGCTTGCAGGTACATTTGCACTGCGAGTGCAGGATCAAAACGGTCAGCTTCATCGCGCATAAAGGCGTGTTGGGCGTTGACTTCAAGCCAAGTAAAGTGACGATTAAGCGCCATTAATTGTTGATGAATTGACACTCTGCCTTCTGCTGATACATGTGGATCTTGTTTGCCGAACACTAACACTAATTCTCCTTGTATATCACCTGTGCGACTTAGCGAGTCATTGCCATGGGCGCAGGGAAGGGTGTTGGAGTGAATATCGGTTGGGTAAAGACAAAATGCACCTAAAATGACAGGATTAATTGCGGCGCGGTAGGCTAAATGACCACCGATACACACGCCCATGCTGCCAACTTTGCCATTGCAATAAGCTTGTTGCTTGGCAAAGTCAATCAAGGATTGGGTGTCGCTATCATGGTGCTCTAGAGGCTTAGTCAATTTATCGGCGTTGCCTTTGTCTTTACCCGGTTCATCGTAGGCGAGCACTGTGCCTAAAGGATTGAGTTCATGGAACACTTCCGGCACAAATACCACAAAACCGTGGCCAGCAAGAATTGTCGCAGTGCGCGCAATAGGCGCTGTTTGCTGAAATATCTCGGAATAAAAAATGATACTTGGGAATTTTCCCTGTGCTTCTGGCCGATAGATATAGGTGCGCATTAGGCCTGAAGGGGTGGAGATATCTTGGATTTCCTGAGTCACTAACATATTTATATTCCGTTATGAGGCTTCAAACGTTGAAGCCTCACTTTAGCAGTCAGGATTTTATCTGTCAGTTAAAACAATTCGTTACCTGAGAGTTCCCCTGCACATAGCGCTTTTACATTGCTCAAGGTTGTTTGGGCGATGGCGCCTAAGGCTTCTTCGGTGAGGAAGGCTTGGTGACCGGTAAAAATCACATTGTGGCAGGCTGACAAACGACGAAATACATCATCTTGTATGATTTCATTGGATTTATCTTGGAAGAATAGACCCTTTTCATTTTCGTATACATCGAGTCCGAGTGAACCGATTTGACCCAGTTTTAACGCTTCCATAGCATCGAAGGCATTGAGTAAACCACCGCGACTGGTGTTGATGACCATGACGCCCGGTTTCATTTTAGCAAAACTGGCTTGGTTTAGTAGGTGACGATTATCAGCGGTAAGTGGGCAATGTAGACTGATAATATCGCAGTTAGCATAAATAGCGTCGAGATCCTGATATTCCACATTTAGCGCAACGACCGCAGGATTGATATAAGGGTCAAAGGCAATCACTTTACAGCCAAAGCCGAGCAAGAGTTTAATGGTGGCCACGCCAATTCTACCCGTACCGACTACGCCAACGGTTTTACCGAACATATTAAAGCCGACTAAACCTTCGAGAGAAAAGTTAGCATCGCGGGTACGTTGGTAGGCTTTATGGATTTTGCGGTTCAGGGTCAGCATCAGCGCTATTGTGTGTTCGGCAACGGACTCCGGTGAATAGGCTGGTACGTTAACAACTTGCATACCTAAGCGTTTAGCGGCAACTAAATCGACGTTGTTAAAGCCCGCGCAGCGCATGGCGATGATTCTTGTGCCGCCCTTGGCTAATTCAACTAAAACTTCTTCGCAGAGTGAATCGTTGACGAAGGCACAGATGATTTCAAAGCCTTCGGCCAGTTTGGCTGTTTGCAGACAAAGTTGATAATCGAAGTACTCGATATGTGCATTAAAATTGACATTGGTACGATTAAAATATTCGATGTCATACTGTTTTGCGCTAAATAATCCAATTCTCATTTCAGTCACCTAAGGGGTTTGCTGATTTTATTTTGCAAGAATTGTAAGTGAGTTAGAACTTTTTGTCCTTAGCCATAGCATCATCCTCATTAAAAGAGTGAGCTTTATCATTAAATGTCTAAAAAAGTGGATAAAAAAACGAGCCCCTGACGGCTCGCTTTTTATGGACAGTGTTTGCTTACAGAGTTCAAGCAAAGGTTCCCACAGACTTTTAGATTAACAGATTAATTTAATTGCTAAAAGTGTCGTGCTATGTGGGTTAAGGGGCGGTCCTTTACCCCTAATGACGGCATTTTACTTTTTATCTTTAGCGTATTTAGCAGCAGAGGCTCCTGCAATGCGACCAAATGTCACGATATCAGAGATGGCATTACCACCTAAGCGATTCGCGCCATGAACGCCACCTGTGACCTCACCTGCTGCATATAAACCATCGATAGGTTTACCTGTTTTTTCACTCTTCACTTCGGCTTTCGTATCTATCACGACACCGCCCATGGTGTGGTGAACGGCTGGCGCGACTTCTAATGCATAGAATGGCCCTACTGCCAGTTCACGTGGTAAATCAGGGCGCTCAAATTGAGCATCTTTACCTGATTTCACGAAGCCATTGTATGCCGTGATGGTTTTAGCCAGCTCAGCAGCAGGAATATCAATTTGTTTTGCCAAATCTTCAACAGTTTTGCCTTGCTTGACAATGTTTAGGTGCATATAGCCTTCGATAGCTTTCAAACTCTTACGGATTGAATCATCGAATACTAGGTAAGCACTTTCACCCTTTTGTTGCAGAATGGCAGCGGATGCTTTATCGCGAGTGGTGATTTCATTCATAAAGCGGTTACCTTCACGGTTAACCACGATAGCCCCATTACCCCGCACGGCTTCGGTGATCATCACGCCGCCTTCGGGAGAGTAGGTTGGGTGAGCCTGGATAAACTCGAGATCACGGGTAGCCGCACCAGCTTGTTGAGCCACATCTAAGCCGTCACCTGTAGCGCCAGGATGGTTAGTTGCTTTAAAGCCTTTTAATTTAGGATCGTACTTAGCAACGCGGTCATTATTTTTTGCAAAGCCACCGGCAGCGATCACAACGGCATCGGCCTTGATGACATAGTAGCCGGTGTATTCGCCTTTCACTAATACACCGGAAATGTTACTGCTGGCGTCTTCAATAATACGCACTACACGGCTATTTAAACGGATATCTGTGCCACGTTTTACAGCATTATCCCAAAGGACTTGTGCTACGTGAGCCCCTACACCTGCACCACCTGTAGGGCGGTGACTACGGTTAACGCTTGCGCCGCCCATACGGCCAACGTCAGTCAGATCCGCGCCAATACTGATTAACCAATCGATAGAGTCAGAGGAGTTGTTGGCTAAGATTTTAACCAGTTCAGGATCGTTAATATTACGACCACCTTTCATGGTGTCGTCGATCATGATTTGTTTTTTGTCTTGGATCCCCAGCTTGGCTTGTGGCTTAGTTTCTGCCGCGTTCATACCGCCGGCCGCTAGCTTAGTATTACCGCCAGGAATCGGTTCTTTTTCCAGCAAGATAACATTTGCGCCAGCATCACGAGCAGAAACAGCAGCAGCAAGACCTGCTCCACCTGAACCTATGATCACGACATCAGTGGTTTCTTTGGCGCCTGCAGCAATGGCTTTATCTTGTGCCGCTTTGTCTGCATCAACGGGTACAAACTTACGTTCCCACTTACCACCGTATGGCATATCAAAACCAAAGCTATGGCAAGCATCACAGTAGGCTACTGATTTTTCATGGCCTTTATGGCAGCTTGTACAAGCAATCTCACCTATTAAGTGCGACTTATGGGGGGATACTTTATCTTTAGGTGCGGCGGCAGCGAGTTCTTTTAAATCACCGTGGCAACCAGCACACTGGGCATTTTCATGGCTAAGATTGTCATTACTGGCGCCGCCTTTTTCGGTGACGTGGCAACTATCACAGCTGCCCATTTCACCATGAAAATCGGCTAGCACGTCTGGTGCGGCATAGGCCGTTCCTGCCATAGCGCCAGAAATCAGCATGGCTAGTGCTGTTTTTTGAATCTTTCTTGTGAACATGATAGTTCCTCCATCGTACATTCATCTACTTAATAAGGGGTATTTGTTGTGGCGTGATATTGATATTTACTATAGCTGATGCACTATTAGAATGTTTTCTCCTTGCAAATTTATCACTATCTAAAGAGGTATATGTATGTACAGATCACATAACCTTTGTTACAGCGAAAATAACATATTCAAAATGTGCAATCTGATGGGAATCATTTACGAAATTGACTCTAATCACTGATTGAGTGCGGTATAACGTGTGTTGGTTAACGTATTGGCTGACTAGACTTAAATTATATGAGATAAAAACGGTATTCGCGTTAAATTTTTAGTTTATCTTATCTTATCTTGTTGTATTTTATTTATATTATGTTTAATTTCATCGTGTATGCTGAAGGTGTCATTTATGATGGTGGTGTATTTTATCAATCATCTTATTCCAGCCATCATTGTATAGAATGATGTTGTGTTTCTAACTCAGTATTATTAAATTGATTATTAAGGGATTATATGCAGAGGCAGGGCATATCAGAAAAACGTTTTTGGTTTCAACGTTTGTGTAAAACCAGTTTAAGGGCATTACATGTTGTAGGTATCATTGGTGTTGGTGGCGGTATTTTATTAAATGTCGATAAATGGCTATGGTTAAACTATTGGTATCTAGCGATGACCACTGGAAGCATATTAATGCTATGGGAAATAGTACGAGATTGGCGCTGGCTGATTCAACTTAAGGGTTTGTTAACCTTGGTTAAAGTAGGATTGCTGGCTTTGTTTATCCCGCTGGCTAATTACAAGCCTGAGCTGCTAATCGCTATCGTTTTTCTGTCGGTTATCGTGACACACGGCCCTGCGGGACTTAGGCATTATTCTATTGTGCATCGTCGGCAAATTGAAGCAAAAAAAGAAATTAAGGGCTAATTATTATGCCCTAATCAATCTAGGCCTCAATTATGACGTCGCTGGGTGAACGACTGAGTGCGCTTGGACTTATGCCGAGTGAGCAACACGCTTGTGGTTTACTCCGCTTTGACTGGCGTCGATGGGCTTAAGCTGTGCTAGTGCGTTTGAGGTTACGATCGAAGGCATGCCCCCCTATCAAACTTTTACGAAACAGAAGGCTGAAATGGGGGCCAAGCAATGTCAATTTTTTGTTTGCTTAAAATGAACTTAAATCAGTGTTTGCTAACTGGCAGCCTTTACATTACTTTGAAGTTTGACTGTGTGATTTGCGGTTAACTCATTTCAGTGATTAAGCACAGTTGATTGCGCGAAAAGCTAAAATGTGAATTTATCGACTGAGACTTAAGAGGTTGTAGGATGTTCCCCTATCCAGAGCAATATCGTATTGCAACACCGCCGCTGACGACCACCATTATGGTGGTTTGGGCTTTGTTAAGTCATCGACTCTTTTCCGATGCTAGCCCTATAGCACTCTATCCGCTGTTAGCGCTTTTCCCGTTAATCATTGGATTGCACTTATATTTGATTTGGTTAGCAAAAGGTATGGGGCGACTCGACCAGTGTTTCTATGCGTTAGTGCATATCCCTCTAGCGTTCGTGGTGTGGACATTCACTATTATGCATGTGAATGGTCATGCTTTTTCTTGATTTATCAATATTGGATGACCAGCCTCATTTATCCATAAAAAAAGCGCCCTGATCACCGGAGGCGCTTTTTGATGCAGTATTGCTAATCGTTAGGCTGTTGTGTTGATATTGTGGCCAGAATCACCTACTGGTTTTGGTGCCGCAGCGGCAATTAAATCTACCGCAATTTGACCTTCAACTTTTTGCTGCTCTTTGGCTAATTGAGCAACCTTAACGCCAACTGCACCATTTTCTAGATTCGGTGCGATAGCTTGGGTGTTCAGTGAAATTGACATAACTAACCTCGATTGTAAGCTGAAATCTTGTATCGGCAAACCCAAGGTTAACTTTAGCTATTCCCTTTGAGTTTGCCAATCATCAATGCTCACATCAATTATTTAGTCTTAGCCGAAATCAGCTTACGGCCGATGATAATTATTGTTGTAATCCCGAGTGAACCTAAAATCAATCCCAGTGCTAGCGTCACATTTTGTAACGAGGTTGGGTCGATAACCAGAGCGGTACCCATACCTAACATCATCACGCCTGACATGAGTTTTAGGGCTTGGCCTTCTTTTTCTGTGAGTTTGCGTTTACCTAAGGTTGCGCTGAAAACAATAACAATCACTGCCAAGGGGATAACATAAACAATATTATATAAAACCAGATACATATAGCGTTCGATATCAGGCAGATTGTGCATAGACAGTACACTGGTGTAGATCATCGGGAAGCCTGCGGTGCATAGCAGTTCATATGTATTGGCAAGTATGGCGAGGACAGTTGAGCCGAGAATAAGTGCGCCTAAGCTGCTGGAGTTAGACAGCTTTGCCATACGTTTAATTAAGCTAGTACGATTTTCTGCCGACATCGATAGCGTTACTTCCCCTTTAGTAAAGAAGTAGTCTTTGATATTGATGACCCCAGCGATTAAGGCTAAGCAGCCTGCCGCTAAGATGATCATGCCGCCATCACTGCCCGCGCCGAGCAGTTTGAAAATATTGAGCCACGCCGTCATAAATAGGAAATAGATAAAGCCTGAGAAGAACACAAAAATCCCGCCGACTAGCAGCATGCGGCCACGACTCTTGGCATTTACCATGATGGACAATAAAAACAATAACACGAAAAATGCGCAGGGATTAAATGCATCAACTCCCGCGAGCACTAAGGTTAATAGTGGTAGTGACATTGTTTCGGGGGTGACAACACCCACCAAGGGTAATTCAACCGGTTGCACTTCAGGCTGGATATCGCTACTGGCATCACATGTCCCTTCACTCGTACTGCTGCCACAGGTGCCAAACATAGGCGCATTTGGGGTATTTGCCGCCCCCGTATTGGCTGCACCTTTGGTTGGCATGTCTGCTTCAGTTAATTGTCCACCAAGCGATAAGTAGCAATTTTTCAATCGATTAACGAGAAACTCACCCGTGACGGCTTCACTCGAATAACCCACAATCGCTTTTTCACAGTTGGCGATATAGGGAACTGAGCGCGCTTCTGTGGCGGTTTTATGTGCGATATTTTGCCAAATATCTTGTACCCCGGGGTCTGATACCCTGTGAGATTCAAGCGTTATCCAAGGATACTTCTGTGGTAGTGAGTCGATAAAGGGGTGGGCTTCGGCGCAATGAGGGCAAGTTTTCGACCAAAAAAAATACAACTTAATTTTGAGCTCGCCTTGTTCATTGACATAGTGCCAAGTGTCATCGGTAGTGTTTATTGCTTCAGCATTGGCCCAGCTTGGGCTAATAAACAGTAGCGAAAAAATGAAAGAACATAAAAAGAATAATTTTGATAAGTAGTGAGTCATAGCGCCTCCCACTATTGTGGGTTAATTAAGTGATCAAACGGTTTGATGCCTTTTACTCTACTTCATTCGAGACGATTGATTAAATTGAATATTAAGAAGTGTTAATTGACTCGCGATTAACGACTTTTTGGGAACATAACTCGGATCATTTTAAACAATTTGGCAACAAGAATGGCGCATTCGCTGATGCGCTACTGGATTATTGATCCCAAAGGAATTTAGGTTAATGCCGCGCCATTGACGTTTAACGCCACGTTAATGTTATTACGAGTCGCGTTTGAGTATGGGCAGAGTTGATGTGCATGACGCACTAAGGCTTCCGGAACGTGTCAACCTCACTTGAACCAGCTTATTAAAAATTAAGTTACTTTGTCGATTTTTGCGACGTGCAGAATGGCGTTTAAGAAACTGGCGGCATAACCTGCGGCAAACAGTTGTTCAGGATTAGTGGCAAGACCGCTACCAGACCTTTGACGCTTAATGACTCACTATCGCCATTTGTATTGTGTGCAATTTAATTGTGACAAGTTATAGTTCGATCTTTAGCGTGAATGCAAGTATATTGTGTGCAATGTATTTATATTAGTCGGATCTGACTATGGTAACGCTTCAATCCAATCCTCGTATTAATCCTGTTGAACAGGCCGACAACGTCCGCACTGATATTGCCCGCACAGATAATGCTTTATCTCTTGAAAATCAAGTATGTTTCTCACTTTATAGCGCCGCCAATGCTATGGTGCGAGCCTATCGCCCTTTGTTGGAAAAATTAGATCTCACCTATCCGCAGTACTTAGTCATGCTAGTCTTATGGCAAGAGCAGGGGATTAGTGTCAAAACCTTAGGCGATAAACTTTTCCTCGATTCTGGCACGTTAACGCCATTGCTGAAGCGACTAGAGTCTAAGGGATTAGTGATTCGCGGTCGTAGTGAGCAGGATGAGCGGGTAAGAGTGCTGGCATTAACGACTGCAGGGCTTGCGCTCAAAATACCGGCAAGTGACATTCCCCATTTGATGCGCTGCAAAGTTGGTGGTGATGCGAGTGAATTAAAGGTCCTTAAGGTCATGTGTGATCAAGCACTTAAGCAATTGCATGCTGGTGTTGATTCATCTATTACGACGGATATTTGATCTAAGATGAACTTATTGACATATTAACGATTATTAGCGGTTCGACTGCGCTTAATGGGTTGTATGCTTGAGGCTTCGCGGGTCAGTCGCCTATTGAAGGTTAATGAGAGAAAATTATGGCCTGTTTCGATATAGCCATTATTGGCGGAGGGATCAGCGGTGTCGGCATTGCCCAATATGCGGCGGCAGCGGGCTATTCCACACTATTAATTGAGAAGGGCGAAATCGGCGGTCAAACCTCTGCCAACTCCAGTAAACTGATCCACGGTGGTTTACGCTATTTAGAAACGGGGCAAATCAACTTAGTTCGCAAGTCATTACTTGAAAGGCGTCATTTACTTAACCTTGCCCCATCACTGGTTAAAGCCGTGCCTTTTTATATCCCGGTGTACGATAACAGTCAGCGCAGTGCTTGGACCATACGCGCGGGCTTAAGTCTGTATGCGCTGCTGAGTGAATTTGATCCGTTAGGTCAATTTGTATCAGTCCCTGCCGTATATTGGCATCGCATTAAGGGATTAAAGCTCACGGGATTGAAGGCCGTATTTCAGTATTGGGATGCGCAGACTGACGATAAATTATTAACTCAAGCGGTAGCCCGTAGTGCACAGGCACTGGGCGCTGAAGTGTATGCTGAGGCTGAATTTCTTGGGCTGGAACATAAACGCGAGACCTGTGAGCTGAGTTTTAGTCACAAAGGCGAAACCCATAGCGCTGAGGCGAGCCTTGTGATCAATGCAGCGGGTCCTTGGGTGAATGCTGTTTTAAGCAAAGTCTTGCCTCCACTAGCGGGTGTTGAACTCGATTGGGTGCAAGGTGCCCATATCCTATTAGATATTCCCGCGCCTGATGGCATCTTGTACCTAGAGTCTTGTTTCGATAAACGAGTGATTTTTGTGATGCCTTGGTATGGTCAAACCTTAGTCGGCACCACAGAAACTGAACTCACTTCTTTAGATAAGCCACCGGAAGCGACTGAGTCGGAGGTGAATTATTTGTTGGGGATTTATAAGCATTACTTCCCATTGACACCCGATATGGATGAACTCAAGGCGCTAATCAGTAAAACATTCTGTGGTATTCGGGTCTTACCTAAGCAAAATAGCCAAGCTTTTGAGCGACCGCGAGATACCTTAATGCAAACCGCAATTTCCCATCCGCGAATACTCAGTTTATATGGCGGTAAGTTAACGACGTTTCGCAGCACCTCAGCCGAAGCACTTGAATGGATTGAAAAGGCCATAGGCAAGCGCCAGTTTATTGCCGATGTAGATAAACTGACTCTCGTTTGAGTGCGCCATGAATTATGCACTTAATGCGGATTTGAATATGCTTCAAGGTGATTTTTACCGCTAAAACCGCTACAGTGTGGCGCTTTTTACTGATATCTAGGATTTGTCGTGAGTGCTGCTATTGTGAATACCGTCAAGCAATGTGGTTATTTTAATCAAGGCCAGTGCCTTTCTTGTCGGCATATACAACAGCCTATGGTGCAGCAAGTGGCGGTTAAGGCTCAAACTTTACAGCAACTACTCGCGCCTTTTATCCCTGCTAATTTGCCCGATATTTTTCTGCCGCCGATCATTGGTGAGGACAGCGGCTTTCGTAATAAAGCCAAAATGGTAGCATTAGGCGCCGCCCATGCGCCTGTGCTGGGGATTGTTAGCCCAAGTGGCGAGGCGGTAGACCTTTGCGACTGCCTTTTATATCCATTTGATATGCAAGATTTATTACATCGCTTAACACGCTTTGTGCAGCAGGCGGGATTGCCACCTTATCGGGTTGATAAAGCCAAGGGCGAACTTAAGTTTATTTTGCTAACCCGCAGCCAAGTGCGTGGTGAATATCTGCTGCGGTTTGTGCTGCGATCACATAATGGCATCGAACGCATAGAACGAGAATTACCTGCATTATTAGCGGAATATCCGCAAATAAAAGTGGTGTCAGTCAATATTCAACCGGTTCACATGGCAATACTTGAGGGTGATGAAGAGATTTTCTTAACTGAGAATACCAGGCTTGAAGAGCGTTTTAACCATGTGCCTTTATTTATTCGGCCTAAGAGCTTTTTCCAGACCAATCCGCAGGTTGCGGAAAAACTATATCAAACGGCCCGTGAATGGGTTGCCGATTTTTCACCTCATTCATTATGGGATCTGTTTTGCGGTGTCGGCGGTTTCGGACTGCACTGCGCATCCAAAGACATTACCCTCACAGGGATTGAAATTGAAGCCGAGGCGATTGCTTGCGCGCAAATGTCAGCACAAATGATGGGGCTCGAAAACGTACAATTTATGGCGCTCGATTCCACCGACTTTGCTAAGGGGAAAAGCGCTGCCGATAAGCCGGATTTGATCATAGTTAATCCACCAAGGCGTGGTATTGGCGAGGCTTTATGCCAGTCATTAAGCGAGTTTGCCCCTCAGGCGATTCTCTATTCCAGCTGTAATCCGCAAACCTTAGCCAAAGATCTCGAGCATATTCAAGGTTATCACTTAACCAAAGTGCAGCTATTTGATTTATTCCCCCACACAGATCATTTCGAAGTGTTAGTCATGTTGGTGAGGAATTGATTTTTAACGGATGAAGGGATAGCTAACTATTTTTACTGGTTAGTTTAGTTGCACTTAATACCTCCCAGCGTCTTTTAAAGGCTACCTCGCCATAATGCGGTTCACTTAAGAAGAACCTATAAAATAAAGGGCTATAGAGAAGATTAATCGAAATCGCCCTATAGCCCTTCTGATATGCGTTTTAGCACTCATTTTACTGTTTAGTTAACTCCGCTATATTTCTCAATAAAGTTCGAATATATATACCCAAGCTGCCTGAAGATACGAGTTTCAGAGCGCCTAGGGTGCTTCAATTCAAGGCGCAGCAATGACAGAATGTCGGCTACCTTTTGAATTGATGCAACACGGAAGTGAAGTGCCCTAGGCGCTCCGTCCCGG
>JBOFUF010000303.1:0-17442 GCA_051652445.1 Shewanella sp. | reverse complement strand
TTAAGTTAGGCAGTGATAAACCCGCTTTATCAAACAGTTGTGTAGCAGCGTCTAATGTAAGCCAGCCTTCAACTTGCACTCGGCTATCTTGCTCGGCGTTACTCAGCACCAGATCTTGCTGTGGTCCAGTCCAGCTATTTTCGACTACAGACCATGGGTAAGAGGCGGGCTCGGTATCATGGATAATCAGTGCGCCAAGGGCGCCTTGACGACTGGCCTCTTCAAACTTATAGATCCAACGGCCGTAATAGGTCATGGCCTTGCCGTTGAATTTGCCAGAATCTGGGCGAGCAAAGCCAGGATCGTTGACTAAGATCACTGCGATTTTGCCTTTCATGTCGATACCTTGGTAATCATTCCAACCATATTCAGGTGCATTAACACCATAGCCGACAAAAACTAATGGCGCATTTTCAATGTTAATACCACCGTTATCGTGGCGACTGCTGAGCACCAGATCTTTTCGGTATGTAAAAGGTAATCCTGCCAGCGTGACTTGCTGTGCTTCATCTGCGGTATAGCTCACCATAGGCACTGGTTGCAAAAAGCGGCCTTGGTACGCGCCCTTGAGTCCCATCTCGGTCAAGGCGTTGGTCAAATAATCCAAGGTGAGTTTTTCACCGCGAGTGGTCGGCGCACGACCTTCAAATTCATCGGATGACAGGGCTTTAATATCATTCCTAAAGCGCGCTTCATTAAACTGCACGGGTTTAAGTTCAGCCAAAGTGCTGTTGCCATCAGGCTCTGATGCATTTGGACTACAGGCACTGAGCATGGCCAACGCACAGAGTGGATACAAACGTCGCATAGGTTAATCCTACTGTTGTTTTAATTAAGGAATTTTAGATTTCTGTTAATCAATCAGAAGCGAGACTTATCATGAAGTAAGCCGTAGCGAGCCACAAGGCTGAGAAGAAGGTGAATATGTTACTTAATGTTGCTTTACCCTATGCAATACGCCTTTAAGTTTGGCTTATTGCATAGGTAATGTTTAAACGACTGGCAAGGATGAGTTGCTAAACGTAGGATTAGACATGTATTTAGACTATTGTTTAAACCACGTCGATATCGCCCGCGCAGGCAAACACATGGTTCGGGCGGAAAGGTTCTTTGTCGATATCTTCAAGTTTACTCACGCCGCTAGTGACCAGAATGGTTTCAAGCCCCG
The DNA here is from genome assembly GCA_051652445.1 of Shewanella sp. Lineage (GTDB taxonomy): Bacteria > Pseudomonadota > Gammaproteobacteria > Enterobacterales > Shewanellaceae > Shewanella. Next base: position 16,274 of record JBOFUF010000303.1, on the reverse strand, counting down.
CTTGAAAGCCCGCCAAAATATCGGTACGCATATTGTCACCTATGATGACAGTGTTTTCCGAGTGGGCATCCATATGGTTCAGCGCCGAGCGAATAATCCATGCGCTCGGTTTACCCACGTAGAAAGGTTTTTTCCCCGTAATACGCTCAATTGGCGAGCAGAGTGCGCCACAAGCAGGGCTGTAGGCTGGACCGTGGGTGTCGGGGTTGGTGGCAATAAAGCGCGCGCCACCTGCCACAAAAGCTGCGGCTTTATGGATCATCTCCCAGTTGTAGGAGCGGGTTTCACCGACAATCACAAAGTCGGGGTTGATGTCGGTAATGGTAAAGCCTGCTTTGTAGAGTTCGTGGGTGAGGGCGCCTTCGCCAATGACAAAGGCTTTGTTGCCTTCTTGGTGCTGTAAAAAGTCGGCGGTGGCCATGGCGGAGGTGTAAAAGCATTCTTCAGGAATATCAATACCCGCGGCACTTAAACGATTTTGCAGATCCTTACCCGTTTGTACCGGATAGTTAGTCAATATCACTAACGGATTGCCTTGTTGTAAAATGCGCTGGATAAATTTGTCGCTGCCGGGGATCAGTTTATTGTCGTGCAGTAGTACACCATCGATATCGCAAATAATATTTTTCATCTAATAGTCTCTTATCATGCCGAGCAAAAATCACTTTTCGTTAAGTTATCTAATGCCACATTGCCCCAGAAAACAATGCTTTTGTTAAAAATAGTTAAAAAAATAGAGACCCGAAGGTCTCTATTTTTTTGATTGGCACAACTTACTGTCAAGTGGAACTAATCGGGGGCATAACCGCTTGGGCCGATAAGGTTGCCATCAAGATAGGCTTGGCCATTTTGCATGTTAAGACGTTGCTGACTGAACCATTTCACCACCAGTGGATAAATGGCATGTTCTTGCTCATGCACACGGGCGGCGAGCATGTCCGCGGTATCATCTTCATAAACAGGCACTTTGGCCTGTAAAATCACAGGGCCTGCATCAAGCTCTGGTGTGACAAAGTGCACGCTCGCACCATGTTCGCTGTCGTTTGCGTCAATGGCACGTTGGTGGGTGTTTAAGCCAGTATATTTAGGTAGCAGCGAAGGATGGATATTGATCATGCGACCTAGGTAATGATTCACGAAATCATCAGTTAAGATCCGCATAAATCCCGCCAACACTATTAAATCGGGCTGATACTTTTCAATCACTGTCATTAAACGTGCATCGTATTCAGAGCGAGATTCACCTTTGTGAGCTATCACGCAGCTGGTATCAATTTCGCTATGATGGGCGCGCACTAGGCCATAGGCATCGGGTTTATTACTGATGACGCCGACAATGTCGGCCTGCAAATTATCATCGCAACCGTCGATAACCGCTTGCAGGTTACTGCCATTTCCGGAAATTAATACAACTACACGACAGCTCTGGGGCATTACAGGATCTCCACTTGCTCTTCATTACCTTCACGATGTGCGATAGCACCGATAAGCCATGCTTGTTCGCCTTCTGCAGCCAGTAATGTCAGTGCAGCATCCACTTTATCGGCTGGCAGCGCGACTAACATGCCGACGCCACAGTTGAAGGTGCGATACATTTCGTATTCTGCAATGTTGCCATTTTCCATTAACCAACTGAAAACAGCGGGCCATTGCCATGAATCGCCTTGGATAACCGCTTTTAAATCATCTGGCAGTACGCGCGGGATGTTTTCCCAGAAGCCGCCGCCAGTAATGTGCGCCATCGCATGGATATCAGAGGCTTCAATCAGTTTGAGCAATGATTTCACATAAATTTTGGTTGGCTCAAGGAGATGTTCAATCAGCGGTTTGCCGTTGAGATCTTGCTGAGGGTCTGCTTGGCTTACTTCTAATACTTTACGTACTAAAGAGTAACCATTTGAATGAGGGCCGCTTGAGGCTAATGCAATAAGCGCATCCCCCGCTGCCACTTTGCTACCGTCAATGATGTCGGCTTTTTCAACCACGCCCACGCAGAAACCTGCTAGGTCGTAATCTTCACCTTCATACATGCCTGGCATTTCAGCGGTTTCACCGCCAATTAACGCACAACCAGATTGAAAACAACCTTCGGCTATGCCGTTGACAACGGACGTTGCCGTTTCAACATCGAGTTTGCCTGTTGCGTAGTAATCAAGGAAAAACAGCGGCTCAGCGCCTTGAACGATCAGATCGTTCACGCACATGGCGACTAAGTCTATGCCGACAGTGTTATGTTTTTTATAGTCGATAGCTAAGCGTAATTTAGTCCCAACACCATCGGTGCCAGACACTAAAACGGGTTGCTTGTATTTAGTGGGGATTTCACACAGGGCGCCAAACCCCCCTAAGTTGCCCATAACTTCTGGACGACGGGTACGTTTAACGGCGGCTTTAATGTTACTTACCAGTGCATTACCGGCATCAATATCAACGCCGGCATCTTTATAGCTCAGTGGGGTAGGTGTGCTCACGGAGGGATCCTCTCGGGTACATCGTTATTGGATTTTATGCGGCAGTATTCTACCAGCTTGTGCTGGGGGTCGAAAGTCATGATTTGGATTTATGCTCCTTGGCGGAGTTTTTTTGGTCGGAATGCGGGATATTCCATTTTTAGAGGTATTGATTTTGGTCACAAAATTGTAAATCACAGTAGGCATCTTAGACGATTGGGGATTATTCTTGGGAGATAGCTCACGATTAGACCGAGTGGCAAAACTTTCTGTTTTACCTCGTTAACAAATCAACTAGACTCTGAAAAATTTGCCTAAAAATAACACGCCGATAAATAAGCAGGAGAGAAAAATGAAAGTTGTCGAGGTTAAACATCCTTTAGTGCGTCACAAAATCGGTTTAATGCGCGAAGGTGACATTAGCACAAAACGTTTCCGTGAACTCGCCGCCGAAGTGGGCAGTTTATTAACCTATGAAGCTACCGCAGATTTCGAAACTGAAACGGTGACGATTGAAGGCTGGAATGGTCCGGTTGAAGTCGACCAAATCAAAGGTAAAAAAGTCACTGTTGTGCCAATTTTACGTGCGGGTGTGGGGATGATGGACGGCGTACTCGAGCACATTCCCAGTGCGCGAATCTCCGTTGTCGGTATTTACCGTGACGAAGAGACCCTTGAGCCAGTGCCTTATTTTGAGAAGCTGGCCAGCGACATGAACGAGCGTATCGCCTTAGTTGTCGACCCAATGCTCGCGACCGGTGGTTCTATGATTGCGACGGTCGATTTATTGAAAAAACGCGGTTGTACTTCAATCAAAGCCTTAGTGCTAGTGGCGGCGCCTGAAGGCATTAAAGCCTTAGAAGCAGCGCATCCGGATATCGAGTTATATACTGCCGCTATCGATAGATGCTTAAACGAGAAAGGTTATATCCTGCCAGGTCTGGGTGATGCGGGTGATAAAATCTTTGGTACTAAATAATCGTTCAAGCACCAGTTAACATGCCTATCATATAGCTTGTTAATCTTTTGGCGCTCGATCAAAAAGGCCGAATCGCCATGTGACTCGGCCTTTTTATTTTGTGTATTGTAAGTCGCTACAGCACCATTGCCGCAATCCAACCAAACACTAACAGTGGGATGTTGTAGTGAATAAACGTGGGGATTACGCTGTCACGAATGTGGTCGTGTTGACCATCGGCATTTAAACCCGCAGTGGGGCCTAAAGTGGAATCCGATGCTGGCGAGCCCGCATCTCCCAGCGCCGCGGCGGTGCCGACTAAGGCGATTGTCGCTGCCACCGAAAAACCAAAACTTAATGCCAGTGGCACATAAATCGTCGCGATAATCGGAATGGTGGAGAACGATGAACCAATTCCCATCGTGATCAGTAGACCAACCAGTAACATTAAGAAGGCGGCGAGGGCTTTATTATCGCCAATAATATCGCTAAGAGAGGCTACAAGTGTGACCACTTCACCGGTTTCTTTTACTACAGCGGCAAAGCCAGCGGCAGAAATCATGATAAAACCGATGTTGGCCATCATGCGCACGCCCTGATTAAAAATATCTTGGTCGGCGACGTGCTTTAACGCCCCAGAAAAACTAAAAATCATGAAGCCCACTAACGCACCAAAAATCATCGAGTCAGTTTCGAGCTGCACGATTAGGGTGGCTAATATTGCTATTGCGGCAATGGCAATATTGCGTTTTTTGAGCTTTTCTTCGGGCTCAGCAACCATCACTTTAGCCTCATCATAATATCGAGGTTTACGGTAACTGATGAACACCGCTGTGAGCAGACCCACAACCATGCCCGCTGCGGGAATTAACATGGCGGGCGGTATTTGCTCTCGTACTGCGACTAAGCCATTGCTGGTTAAGTTGGATAACAGAATATCATTTAAGAAAATACCACCAAATCCAATCGGTAAAATCATATAGGTTGTGACAAGACCGAAGGTCAGGACACAGGCGACAAGACGACGGTCGATGTGTAGTTTGGTCATCACGTGTAAGAGTGGTGGCACTAAAATCGGAATGAAGGCGATATGAATAGGTAAAATATTCTGTGAGGCCATCGACATGGCCAGTAGCGATAACAGCAATAACCAGCGCACCCAGTTGGTGTTAGTGGAATTTGGATCTTGTCCAAGGCTACTGATGATGCTTTTTGAGATCAGTGTGGTTAAGCCTGAGTGCGATAGTGCGACAGCGAAGGCTCCTAATAATGCATAACTGAGCGCAATTTGCGCGCCGCCACCTAAGCCAGTATTAAAGGCACCTATAGTTTGGTGTAGATCCATTCCACCCACCAATCCCGCCACAAGGGCGCTCACGGTAAGGGCGATAACCACATTTACCCTAGCTAAACTGAGTACCAACATTAAGCACACTGAAATAACGACTGCATTCATAGTCAATTTTCTTAATTCTTTAAGCCAAAGGGGTATTTTCGACTGCAATGGCAGTGGATGTCCAGTTTGCTGAGGGCTTATCTGGAAAATATCTGCAAATGTGATCATGCGGGGTTTCGCCTGTTAGCTTAATGTGTATTACGCCACACTCAAACGCCGAAGCTTGTTCTATTTTTAGTCAGGGGGGAACGCAGTGCCCTTGAAAAATGTGATATTGGTGTTAAATAGGTTGTCAGACACAGCACACGACTTATAATGCTAACGATTTGATTGGTAAGCACACCTCTTAAGCGTTTTCACTTTGAAGCCTTTGGCGAGATAAGTTGTGCTTTAGGCGGGCGTCTTACTTTATAGTTAGTTCAACTCATAAATGGAGATATAAAATGAGTGTATTAGTAGGCCGTCAGGCTCCTGATTTTACTGCAGCAGCGGTATTAGGTTCTGGCGAAATCGTTGATAGCTTTAACTTAACTGCAGCCATCAAAGGCAAACCGGCAGTTGTATTCTTCTACCCACTTGACTTCACTTTTGTTTGTCCATCAGAGTTGATCGCATTTGATCACCGCATGGAAGAATTCACTAAGCGTGGCGTAGAAGTGATTGGTGTGTCTATCGATTCTCAGTTTACCCACAATGCATGGCGCAACACTCCAGTTGACAAAGGCGGTATTGGCCAAGTTAAGTACACCTTAGTGGCTGACGTTAAACATGAAATTTGTAAAGCATACGATGTTGAGCATCCAGAAGCGGGTGTGGCTTTCCGTGGTTCATTTTTAATCGACAAAGAAGGCATGGTTCGTCATCAAGTCGTTAACGATTTGCCATTAGGCCGTAACGTTGATGAAATGCTACGTATGATCGATGCACTGCAATTCCACGAAGAACACGGTGATGTTTGTCCTGCTGGTTGGGAAAAAGGCGATAAAGGTATGAATGCGAGCACCGAAGGTGTTGCAGCATATCTGTCTGAAAACGCAAGCTCACTGTAATCAGTACTTTGCCAATCACAGTTGTCTGTTAAATGGAAAAAGCTGCCAATGGCAGCTTTTTTGTTGTTCATTGACTTCAGCGCGAGTGTGAACGGCTACATTTATTCCACAGTATCACTTTGGGCTTCCTGCGCATCCACGGCCAGTAACGGCCAGCCACCTAATGCTTTCCAACGATTCACTATATGACAAAAAAGCTCCGCGGTACGTTCGGTATCATAGAGTGCCGAATGAGCCTCTTTATTATCGAAGGGAATACCCGCCATAATGCATGCCTTGGCAAGTACGGTATGACCAATAGCAAGTCCAGCTAGCGTAGCAGTGTCAAAGGTGGCAAAAGGATGAAACGGCGAGCGTTTTAAGTCGCAACGTTCTATCGCCTTACTCACAAAACCATGATCAAAGGCCGCATTGTGCGCGACTATGATACTGCGATGACAGTCAGAGGCTTTTTGGGCTTTTTTCACCGCTTTAAAAATTTCTAAAAAGGCCTCTTTCTCACTCACGGCTCCCCGTAACGGATTAGTGGGGTCAATGCCATTAAATGCTAACGCTGCGGGTTCTAAATTTGCGCCTTCAAAAGGCTCAATGTGAAAGTGTAGGGTTTTGTCGATTCCTATCACGCCATCATTGTCCATTTTCAATAGGGTGACGGCAATTTCTAGCAACGCATCGGTTTGAGAGTTGAAGCCCGCAGTTTCGACATCAATGACTACGGGAAAGTAGCCTCGAAATCGGTATTTCAATTTGTTCGCGTCGCAAATGTCGCTCATACAGTACTCAAGAAAATTCACAGGGCGCTATTATGCTAAATGTGTAGGGGTGTGTCATGCTTGATTGGTGGTTTTATGAGCTAAAGGAACGAAATAGTTTGCCGATAAAGCCATGTAACCGATTAAACATGAGTAAAGGCGATGTGGCGAAAACTGCTATTAGTATCAATTTTATGCGTTCCAGCAACGGCAGTGGCAGAGTTGCGCCATTATATCGCCTCTTTAAGTGATTCCCAGTGGCGAGTGAGTGAGAATACCCCCATCGTTTGCCGACTTGAGCATGATATTCCTTCTTATGGTAAAGCGATTTTCACCAGTGAAGCGGGTAAGCAACAGAATATGACGTTTACCTTAGACATGTGGGCTAAACCTGACCAAGTCACGCAGGCAAAATTAATTAGTCGTGCGCCACAGTGGCGTCCAGGTGTGGTATCGAAAGAGATCACGTCATTACATTATCAAAAGTACTTTAACGGCGAAGTGCCTAAGCGTGCCGCTTGGTCTATGTTGGCGGAGTTGAGTCGCGGGATGCAACCGACTTTTTATTATGCGGATTGGTATAATGAGTCTAATAAAATTGCAGTGGGTTTATCAGCGGCTAATTTTGGTCGTAAATATACCGAGTTTAAAGCCTGTCTAGCCCATTTATTACCCTATAGTTTTGAGGATATTGCGTTTACCGTTTTGAATTACGATGAAGGCGGAACGGATTTAACCCGTTTCTCAAAGCAACAGTTATCTCGGGTCCAGGAATATCTCGCTTATGATCCTGAAGTTGAACTTGTATTGGTGGATGCTTATACCGATAGCTACGGTGGCCGCTCAGTAAACCAAAATGTATCGGATAAACGAGCGGAATCAGTAAAAGAATTTTTTGTTGCCAGTGGTATTACCCATGACCGCATCGTCACCATGGGTCATGGTGAGCGTCGTCATGTCGCTTCCAATGATGATATGGACGAAAGAGCACGCAACCGCCGCGTTGTGGTCCGGATTAGTAAACCTTTTTAGTGCTTGTTTAAACACAGCCATAAATCAATAGGTTCAGTACTTTTCAATGCCAAGTCATCGACTTGGCATTATGTTTAACACGGATAAAAAAAAGCCCGCTGAAACTCAGCGGGCCGCAAAAATAATGCATTTATAATCAACAAATTAAAGGAAGGAAGTCAAGCATAAGAACCCGAAAAGAAACTGATGTGTTGGGAACACACCCGTTTAAAAGTTCTTTGTTTCCGATAGCTGCAAGCAGTTATCCTGAAAACAACGTCATTCTATTAGTACATTGGCTAAGAAACAAACGAGAAAAATTGCCGACAAGCATTAGTAAATCTAATAAGTAAAAAGGTGACTAGCATCACTAAAGTCACTATTTGCCTTAATTAATGACTTATAAATCACTATTATTGCATATTAATACGCTTTGATAAGTTTGTGCTTGCTACGAATTTGTTAAATTAGCGATACGGTTTAGACAATGTCATATTAAGCTACGGCATTGCCATGATTTTTTTTACTTGTATAGTACTTGTTGAAAAGGCCTTAAGCCGAAACCACAAGAAGGACAATAATAAGATGGCATTAAGATTTCGCCTTGCTAAGCAAGGTTTGTTGGTGGCCACGTTAGGAATGACACTGAGCGCCTGCCAAAGTGGTAATGCACCCGATCAACATTCGACCGAGCAGGCAAGCGCAATTAAACTCATTTACCCTGTAACTGAGAAAGATGACCTCGTCGAAACCCTTCATGGGGTTGCAGTGGCCGATCCTTATCGCCATCTGGAGGCTAATACACCTGAAACGGAAGCGTGGATAAAAGAACAACAAGACTTTGGTCAAGCCTATCTCGCTAAGATCCCCAATAAACAAGCTGTGGTCGAACGTATTACAGAACTTTGGAATTATGAAAAAGTCTCGGCCCCGTTTGAGAATGGTGATAATCAATTTTACTATCGTAACGATGGCCTACAGGCGCAATCTATTCTGTATGTCAAATGGTTAGATGGTGTTGAAAAACCATTGCTCGACCCAAATAAACTGTCTGCAGACGGTACTGTTGCCTTATCCGGAGTTGCGGTCAGTAATGACGGTAAAATTTTAGCTTATGGCGTATCAAATTCAGGATCAGATTGGCAGCAATGGCAGTTTGTTGATATCGGCACGGGTAAGAAACTTGCCGATGAATTGAAATGGATTAAATTTTCTAGCGCCGTTTGGGATAAAGAAAATCAAGGGGTATTTTATGCCCGTTATGATGCTCCTGTGGGAGGGGATGTCTTAGCTGATGTCAATTTTAATCAAAAAGTCTATTACCATAAATTAGGCACAGATCAGCGCCAAGATTTATTGATTTACGAGCGCCCACAGAATAAAGATTGGGGCTTTGGTATAGATGTATCCGAGAAAGGCGAATACCTATTGCTGTCGATTTCTCAAGGCACGGATAAGCGTAATCGCTTCTTCTATAAATCGTTATTTGAGCCTAAATCACAAGTAGTCGAATTGGTCTTCAGTTTAGAAGCTGAATATAAGTTTCTTGGTAATGATGGTTCAGTGTTTTATTTTAAAACTGACCTAAATGCACCTAATGGCAAAGTGATTGCAATTGATACCCGCAATAGCGATAAATCACAATGGCAAACGATTATTCCTGAGTCTAAAGATCCCATTAATAACGTCGCGATGATTAATGACCATTTAGTGGTGAGTTATTTACACGATGTATTAGGTCAGTTATCGATTTACAGTATGGGTGGACAGAAGCGCCAAGACGTGGCGCTACCGGGTCTAGGTAATGTGACAGGACCTTTTGGTAAAGCCAGCAAAGATTATTTCTATTATGTGTTTAATAGTTATATTCAGCCTGAAACCAGCTATAAGTTTGATTTTAAAACGGGTGGTTCAACTGTCATTGCTAAACCCAAAGTCTCGTTTAATCCAGATGATTATGTTTCTGAGCAGGTCTTTTATCGTAGCAAAGATGGTACACGTGTACCTATGATGCTTTCTTATAAAAAGGGCTTAGTGAAAAACGGCCAAAATCCAACGTTACTGTATGCTTATGGCGGTTTTGCGATTTCGATGACCCCACGCTTTAGTCCTGCCAATATCGCTTGGTTAGACATGGGCGGCATTTATGCTGTGCCGAGTTTACGTGGCGGTGCTGATTACGGTGAAAGCTGGCATCAAGCGGGGATGTTCGATAAAAAGCAAAATGTGTTTGATGACTATTTTGCCGCGGCTGAATATCTGGTGAACGAAAAATACACTAACAGTCATAAACTTGGTGCCTATGGCCGCAGTAACGGTGGCTTGTTGATGGGCGCCGCTGTGACTCAACGTCCAGAACTCTTTGCCGCGGTCTTACCCGCTGTTGGGGTATTGGATATGCTGCGTTTCCAAAAGTTCACTATTGGCTGGGCTTGGACCAGTGAATACGGAAGTGCCGATAAGGTGGATCAATTCCCGGCGTTACTGGCTTATTCGCCTTATCACAATGTAAAAGCACAAGCTTATCCCGCGATGATGGTTATGACTGCCGATCATGATGATCGTGTGGTGCCATTACATAGTTTTAAATTTGCAGCTATGTTGCAGGAAAAGCAACAGGGCACTGAACCTGTGATTATGCGCATCGAGTCAAATGCGGGTCACGGAGCAGGGAAGCCCACTGCAATGAAAATCGATGAATTTGCCGACATTTATAGTTTCTTGTGGCAAAGTTTTGGTTTAACACTGCCGTCAAATATTGCGAAATAGTTAATTGTGTTAATTAAATGAGGTCTTTTGGCCTCATTATTTTTTACAAATTCGTTAATTCCACCTAAGTCCGCATTATCACTATCTATATCTTCATAGGGGCATTCACAAGTCTTGTTTCCCTAGGTATAGTAACGACAATTTTTTCAACTAACATTTGCTTATTTTCAAATGATGTTTTTTTGGCCTATTTCAGTGTACTACGAAGACACCGACGCTGGTGGCGTTGTCTATCATTCGAATTACCTCAACTTTTTTGAGCGGGCGCGAACTGAGTGGTTAAAAGCCCTCGGCGTGAGTCAGACTGCATTGTTGGCCGACGACACGGCGTTTGTCGTAAAGCGTGCGCAACTTGACTTTCGCAAAGCCGCACGTTTTGAACAGAACCTTATTGTTGAAACTAAGGTCATAGAGTTGAAAAAGGCCTCGTTGATCTTCCATCAACGCTTGGTCGATAAACAGGGAGACTGTTATTGTGAAGGCACAGTGCTGGTTGTTTGTGTTGCGCTATCACGTATGCGTCCCCGAGCTATTCCCTTAAATATTGTGCAGGAGTTTGACAGTGCAAGCTGATATGTCGATTGTTGGGTTATTTTTACAAGCCAGTTTATTAGTGAAATTTGTCATGTTCACTTTACTTTGCTTGTCGGTGATGTCTTGGACGGTGATTTTACAACGCCGTAGCTTACTGACATCCGCAAAAGGTAAATCGGCAAAGTTTGAAGATAAATTTTGGTCAGGTGTCGATTTAAACCGTCTATATAAGGAATTATCCTCTCGTCCAGATAATAGCGGTTTAGAGTCATTATTTGTGACAGGCTTTAAGGAGTATTCACGCCTGAATAAACTCAATAGCAAAGTGCCTGATGCCGTAATGGACGGTACCTCACGTGCGATGCGTGTGACGCTTTCTCGTGAGATGGAAAAGTTAGAAGCCAATTTACCTTTATTAGCCACCATTGGCTCGACTAGCCCCTATATAGGTTTGTTTGGTACGGTATGGGGGATCATGAACTCATTTATCGCAATTGGCTCGATGGAAAACGCCACACTCGCGATGGTGGCCCCCGGTATTGCTGAAGCTTTAATTGCAACGGCTATGGGTTTATTTGCTGCTATTCCCGCGGTCATTGCGTACAACCGTTTCTCGACTCAAGTCGATAAATTAGAAATGGCCTACGCAAACTTTATGGAAGAGTTCTCCAGCATTCTGCATCGCCAAGCATACAGTGAGAAGGAAGGGGCATAATGCAACCAGCTTATCAGCGCAAACGTCGTCGCCCTGTTGCCGAAATCAATGTGGTGCCCTATATCGACGTCATGCTCGTGCTGTTAATTATTTTTATGGTAACGGCACCCATAGTCACTCAAGGCGTAAAAGTTGAACTGCCTCAAGGGGCTGCGGAAGTGTTACCTAATGACAGTAAGCCTCCTGTCGTTGCTTCTATTGATGGTGATGGTGACTATTATCTCAATAAAGGCGGTTCAACCAATGTCCCTATGGAGTTGGAAGAATTAGCTACAGAAATAGCAGCGCTTATGGTGACAGAGCCTGAGCGTCCAGTAGTGGTTAAGGCCGATAGAAATATTCCTTACGATAAAGTGATTCAATTGATGGTGACCTTGCAAGGAGCTGGTGTGCCATCAGTCGGTTTGATGACGGATTCACCCAAGGAGAAATAGGTGACAGATAAGTCAGATGTAACATTACCTCTGTCAATTTCAGCGGGTATTCATATTGGTGTGATAATTATTTTGGCACTAGGCATCGATTTTTCTCACAAACCTGAGCCTATGCAACAAGTTAGCGCGCCAGCAATCAAAGCCGTAATGGTTGATCAGCAAAAAGTGGCTAATCAAGTTGAAAAACTTAAGCAAGAAAAGCGTGATACTCAACGCCGTGAGCAAGAACGTCAAGCTGAGCTTGAACGCAAAGTTCAAGAAGCGAAACAGGCACGCGAGCGCGAACAAGCTCAGATTAAACAGCTAGAGCAAGAACGTAAGCAGCAGGAAATTGAGATTAAAAAAGTTAATGAAGCGACCAAATTAGCCCAAGTGAAACAGCAGCAGGAAAAGGAAAAGGCGGTCAAAGCCGAAGCCGACCGTAAGCTGAAAGAGCAGGAGCGTAAGGTTGCTGAAGACGCCGCCCAAAAAGCCGCTGAAAAACGCAAGGTTGAAGAAGCTGCTGCAGTGAAAGCTGAAACTGACCGTAAGCAAAAAGCAGATGCGGAAGCTAAAGTGAAAGCGGAGGCTGATGCCAAAGCTAAAGCGGATGCCAAAGCGGAGGCTGATGCCAAAGCTAAAGCGGACGCCAAAGCGGAGGCTGATGCCAAAGCCAAAGCTAAAGCGGACGCCAAAGCTAAAGCGGATGCTGATGCCAAAGCCCGTGCCGATCAAGAGCAGGAAATGGCTGATGCATTAGCGGCTGAGCAGTCGGCGTTGTCACAAACCATGAATAAGCAGATGCAGAGTGAAGTTGGCAAATATCAAGCAATGATAAAATCGACAATTCAACGTAATTTAGTTGTAGATGAATCTATGCGTGGTAAAACCTGTACCGTTTCTGTGCGTTTAGCCAATGATGGCTTTGTGATTAGCAGCCAAACTAAAAGCGGAGATCCCAGTGTTTGTCGCGCAGCGAAAGCGGCGATTTTGAAGGCGGGCAAACTGCCCGTGTCTCCGGATCCTGCGGTTTATAACTTGATGAAAGAAATTAACTTAATCGTTGAACCAACGTTTTAATTAAAGGAGCCTCATGAAAGTATTGGCAAAATGGGTAGCATTGGCAATTGTGCTGTGCACCACCCCCGCAAAAGCGGCATTGGATATTGTGATCACCGAAGGCGTAGATGCTGCGCGTCCTATCGCGGTAATGCCTTTTGTTTGGCAAGGTGCTGGCGCACCGCCGCAAGCGATTGCGGATGTGGTTATGTCGGACTTAGCGCGTAGTGGTACGTTTAAACCACTGGATGAACTTGGTTTGCCTCAGCGAAGTATTGGTACGTCAGCGCAGTTCCAAGCGAATGCTTGGTCAAGCGTCGGTGCCGAAGCGTTAGTGTTAGGTACCGTTCAACCTTATGGAACTGATCAATATTTGGTGAGCTTTGATTTAATCGATTTAGTTAAGGCACAAAACCAAGCGTTAAAAGGCCAGGTTAGCCCTACTGAATTTTTGATGGACAGTCGTCAAACTGTGATTTCAGCGGCGCAATTTCGCCAGTATGGACACAGAATTAGCGATATCGTTTATGAAAAATTAACGGGTATTCGTGGTGCATTCTTAACGCGTATTGCCTATGTTGTGGTTAATCACACTCAAAAGGCGCCCTATCAATTGATGGTGGCTGACTATGATGGTTTTAATGAGCAAATGTTGCTGCGCTCGCCTGAACCATTGATGTCACCCACTTGGTCACCCGACGGTCGTCGTTTAGCGTATGTTAGCTTTGAAAACAAAAAAGCAGAGATCTTCGTGCAAGATCTTTATACCCAAGTACGCACAAAAGTGAGCTCTTTTCCTGGTATTAACGGTGCGCCAGCTTTCTCACCCGATGGAAAGTCTTTGGCTGTGACGTTATCTAAAGATGGTCAGCCTGAAATTTACATCATCGATATTGCAACAAAAGCCATTAAGCGTATTACTAATCACTATGCTATCGATACTGAACCATCATGGTATCCTGATGGCAAGTCATTGATATTTACGTCTGAACGTGGTGGTAGACCGCAAATTTATCGGGTAGAGTTGAGCTCTGGTAAAGTGAACCGCGAAACATTTGAAGGCGAATGGAATCTCGGTGGTTCAATCGCGGCAGATGGCCGTAGTATGATATTTGTTAACCGCACTAATGGTAAATTTAATATTGCCCGTATGGATTTAAATTCGCGTTTTATGCAGGTGCTGACATCGACACGTTTGGATGAATCTCCAAGTGTGGCGCCTAATGGAACAATGGTGATCTATGGCACGACACACCAAGGCAAGCAAGTATTAGCCGCAGTTTCTACAGATGGACGTTTTAAAGCGAGATTACCTGTGGGTCAAGGTGAGGTGAAATCACCTTCTTGGTCTCCATTTCTCTAATGTTATACCTTGATTTAATCACATTTAATTTTATAAGGAACACGTAATGGATCTGAATAAGTTGTTAAAAGCTATGTTGGTAGCACTTCCAATTATGGCTATTAGTGCGTGTAGCTCAACTTCAGAATCAGAAACTGATGCAATGGGTTCAACAAACGGTTCAGGTAGTGAACTCAATGGCGGCGGCATTCAAACCGGTGGTGTGGGTACGATGTTGTCATCTGAAGAACAACAACGCCAACAGCTAGAAGAGTTAAGAAGAGAACACATTATTTACTTCGATTTCGATCGCAGTGAAGTTCAAACTGAATTCGCCGCGGTATTAGAAGCTCATGGTACTTACTTAGTTGAGAATCCAAGTGTGCGCGTACTGATAGAAGGTCATGCAGATGAGCGTGGTACGCCTGAGTACAACATCGCGTTGGGTGAGCGTCGTGCCAAAGCTGTTGCTAAATACTTACAAGGTATGGGTGTACAGCCAAGCCAAATGAGCGTAGTCAGCTATGGCGAAGAAAAACCACTCGATTTTTCTCGTACTGATGAAGGTTTTGGTAAAAACCGTCGTGCAGTTTTAGTTTACTAAGATTGAATTTCGGAGAGTAACACAATGAAACGTGCCGTCTTAATTACGGCAATGTTCCTTGGCGCAGGTGCTGCTGTTGCAGCGCCTGCGCCTGTGGAGGATATTGCTGGTGGAAAAGGGGATGACAGGGTTTCCCGTTTAGAGCGTATCGTTAAATCGAGGCAACAAAGCGACCTCGAGATTCAACGTCGTTTAGATACGCTACAACAAGAAGTTCTTGATTTACGAGGTTTAACTGAGCAACAAAATTACCAAATTGAACAGATGCAGCAGCGTCAACGTCAGTTATATGATGAACTTGCCAATCTATCTTCAAAGGCTACCGCCGCACCTGCCGCCGCGACACCGGTCCCCGCTGTGGTATCAAGCAATGCTGCCGCAAGCAGTTTAAGTGAGACAGCAAGCTATGAAAGTGCTGTAAACTTAGTTTTGAAAGATCGTAAGTATGACGATGCTATTCCTGCCTTCCGTGCTTTTATCAAACAATACCCAGATTCTGTGTATGCCGCGAATGCAAACTATTGGTTAGGTCAGCTATTATTTAATAAGAGTGAATTTGCAGAAGCCAAACAAGTTTTCAACACTGTGGTTGATCGCTTTACTGATTCTAGTAAGCGTGCCGATAGTTTAGTGAAGCTTGGCATGATAGCGGAGAAAACCGGTGATAAGGCTGGCGCGACTCAATACTACCAAAAAGTCGTCAAAGATTATGCAGATAGCGCAGCCGCACGCATAGCACAGCAGCAGCTGGCCGCAATTAAAGTGTAATTAACTAAAAAACATACTCTTAGTCTGTTTTTCATGCAAACAACAAAAAATTGGGAATTTGCGCTTGCATGGAAGAATGAAAAAGGTATTATAGGCGCCCTCAGAGCGGCAAGGTCGTTCGGGGCGTAAAATATCAGTAAATGGGTCGTTAGCTCAGTCGGTAGAGCAGTTGGCTTTTAACCAATTGGTCGAAGGTTCGAATCCTTCACGACCCACCACTTATTCGAATAAATAGAATAAGTTAGTGATGTTTTGTTGTGCAGTTGTAATGATATTGGGTCGTTAGCTCAGTCGGTAGAGCAGTTGGCTTTTAACCAATTGGTCGAAGGTTCGAATCCTTCACGACCCACCACTTTACTAAAAGTGCATAAATTAGTGTAACACCAGATGGGTCGTTAGCTCAGTCGCTTTTTTATAAAGCCCGGGCAGTTGGCTTTTAACCAATCAGTCGAAT
>JBOFUF010000302.1:0-4488 GCA_051652445.1 Shewanella sp. | reverse complement strand
CGATGTATACCGGGGAATTTATTCTTAAAATAGGTGCGGAAGATCGGACGTACACTCGCCATTAAGCCCATATAAGCCGCCAGTTGATAAAAACGTGCCCTACAAGGCCTTATCTTAAACTTGCTGCAACCGAGTGTTGAGCACCTAATCACTCTGAGCCCCGTGCCCACTAAACTATATTGGAGTCACTTAGGCTATCTGATCCACTGGTATCTAGGAGAGTTGGGATTAACGGAGCAACAACACCAGCAACTCAAGCAACTCAAGCAACTCAAGCAACTCAAGCAACTCAAGCAACTCAAGCAAAACTTATTTCGCCGCACAAGTTTTATAGATCGCACGCCTAATCAACTGTATAACAGCATTAATTTGACTGCTGAGCCAGAACAAGACAGCACAAACATCCAATGCATACGCCGTACTTGCAGCCTAAGATTTCAACTCGCCAACACAGGCCAATACCACGATTGCCCATGACTCAATCGCCCTAACATTAGAGCCAATACGGCTAAACTGACACTCACCTCGCGTATTAGATGACGTCACCTTAAAGAACAAGATCACAATCCGAGTCCCATGGTGCTTTTGCCCTTATGGCGCACATGCTACACTCTGGTCCACGACTCTTTAACACGATTATTTATGAAACAACTGCTTGATTTCCTGCCCCTCGTCATCTTTTTCGCCGTCTATAAATTTTTCGATATTTATATCGCCAGCGGCGCATTAATCGCAGCCACCGCGTTGCAATTAATCCTAACCTATGCGCTCTACAAAAAACTGGAAAAGATGCACTGGATCACCTTTGCTATGGTGACGGTATTTGGCACGCTCACCTTAGTGTTCCACGATGATGCCTTTATCAAATGGAAAGTCACCATCATCTACGGCTTGTTTGCCATTGCGTTAGGCGTTAGCCAATTGCTCAATAAATCGATTTTAAAATCGATGCTAGGCAAGGAAATGCAGGTAGCTGATAATATTTGGGCCCATGTCACTTGGTATTGGGTGGTTTTTTTCGCCGTCTGTGGTCTAGTCAATATTTATGTCGCCTTTAGCTTGCCACTCGAAACTTGGGTTAATTTTAAAGTATTTGGTTTAACCGCGTTAACCCTAGTGAATACTGTCATCACTGTATTTTATCTCTATAAACACCTTCCCGAAGAGCAACGCAAGGAACTCAAATAATGTGGTATATGATTTCAGCTCAAGATGTTGATAACAGTTTAGAAAACCGTTTAGCGGCACGCCCAGCCCATTTAGCACGCCTGCAAAATCTCGCTGATGAAGGCCGTTTACTGATCGCTGGCCCGCATCCAGCCATCGACAGCGAAAACCCAGGTGATGCCGGCTTTAGTGGTTCACTGGTGGTGGCAGATTTTGAATCCTTAGAGGCTGCAAAACATTGGGCCGATGCAGACCCTTATATCGAAGCGGGTGTTTACCAAAGTGTTGTGGTTAAACCCTTTAAACGAGTTCTGCCTTAATGAAAATTGTGTCCTTTAACATTAATGGTCTGCGGGCACGCTTGCATCAATTACAAGCCTTGATCGATAATCACCAACCCGACATTATCGGCCTGCAAGAAACAAAAGTGCACGATGAGGCGTTTCCCTTTACCGATGTCGAGGCCATGGGATATCAAGTGCATTACCACGGCGGCAAAGCCCACTATGGGGTTGCCATGCTGTCTAAAGTCGCGCCAGAAAAACTGCAAAAGGGTTTCCCAAGCGATGACGAAGATGCTCAGCGCCGGATGATTATCGGCACATTTACCCAAACAAATGGCCGTCCATTGACCGTATTCAATGGCTATTTTCCCCAAGGGGAAAGCGTAGATCATCCGACTAAGTATCCTGCTAAACGTAAGTTTTATCACGATTTAATGCATTATTTACAGGCAAACCATAGCAACGATGAAGATATCGCCATCATAGGTGATATTAATATTTCACCGACCGATTTAGACATAGGTATCGGCGAAATTAATCGAAAGCGTTGGTTGAAAACCGGCAAATGTAGCTTCCAACCTGAAGAGCGCGAGTGGTTAAAAACCCTGCAAAACTGGGGCTTAGTCGACACTTTCCGTCAATTACACCCAGAGCGAATCGAGCGTTATTCTTGGTTCGACTATCGTAGCAAAGGGTTCGATGATAACCGCGGCTTGCGAATTGATGTGATTTTAGCGACACCTTCATTGGCTGCGCGCTTAATTGAATCAGATGTCGATTACGATCTGCGCGGCATAGATAAACCCTCAGATCACGCGCCCATTTGGAGCACATTTAAAGAAACCTAATCCCACAGGGTGGGACCAGATTAATGGATATAAAAACATCGATTTAGCCCGATGTTTTTATAGCTAAAACATCATTTACCTATGTTGCTAAACCCATAGTAAATGAGTAAGGTTTAATCCTAAATATCATTCTCTTCTGCACATTTTCGAATTAGACTTTTAGCTCAAATTAATGAGTTTCCGAATAAAAATCTCTATGGGTTAACTTTCACCTAACCCATCTTCGACAATCAATGTTAAAAATGGCTCTCATCGACCCATTCCATTCAAATACCTTTCTCATCACAATAATTAGCCGCACACTCAATATCCGTATTAGATAGCCTGCCTAACGCTCTCTATCGCTAAACCCTTAACCCCCACACCTCAAACGCATCACGACTCAGTTGTTCCCTAAAGTCGGGGTGAGCAATGGCGATCAGCGCTTGTGCCCGTTCCCGCAGCGAACGGCCGCGCAGATTGGCAGCGCCGTACTCGGTCACAATGTAATGCACATGGGCCCGAGTGGTAACACCCCCTGCCCCCGGAGATAGCACACTGGCGATGCGAGAAAGACTGCCACCCGCAGCAGTGCTAGGCAGCGCAATCACCGAGCGACCGCCTTCGGATAGCCCTGCTCCGCGGATGAAATCCATCTGGCCGCCGACACCGGAATAGATTTTAGTGCCAATGGAGTCGGCACACACTTGGCCTGAAATGTCGACCTGCAGCGCCGAGTTAATCGCCATCACATTGGGATTTTTACGGATAATGGCCGTGTCGTTAACTTGCTCTATGTCCATAAAGATGACCGCAGGATTATCATCAACATAGTCGTATAACTTTTGACTACCCAGGGCGAAACCTGTGACTAATTTACCCGGATAAAAACGCTTCTTGCTGTTGTTGATGACGCCCTTTTCAACCAGTTGCAATATACCATCAGAAAATAGCTCAGTATGAACGCCTAAGCGCTATATCCTGTAAACCATCAACATGGGCACTAAAAAAGCCGAACTGACTCATTAACTTGGGAGGCGCAATGAGCCGAAAGACCATCAGACTCACGAAACCTAGTCGCGTAAATACTGACTCAAGGTTTCGCGCACCATTTGTTCGAACACGCCTATTTTTGAACCGAACTCGTTGGGCATAAGTGCGATATCAACCTCGGCTTTGCGGGCAATTTGACCGGTAGAAAACCTTAGGTCACTGCGGTGACTGAAGAGACTTAAGACTGCGGTAATTAAGCGTTGGCTAACATCGAAATTCCCTTTCGGCCGACCAGGAGTCTGCGGCTGTGATTCAGGTTGAGCGGTAAATGCCTCCCGTTTGGCTACCCGGAATAAGCGACATAGCAAGCTCCAGTAAAATGCATCTGTTGATGAATATACTGAAAAGCTGCGTAAAAAGGCAGCAGTTAAATTCCTCATTTTCATTGAAATTGAGGAATTTAACCCAAAGCTTCAAGGCTAAAAGTTATCTGCCGTTAAATAGTGACATTTCGCGGCCTTCTGTTAAAAATTGATACAGTGAAAGCTTATACGCCTTTCACTATCGCACTCAAACGGGTGATAAATTGCAGCACCGCTTCAACAGTGTCAAAACTAAAGGCAAGACCATAGTGCGTTTCGGTCAAACTCTTATGTAAACGTTTGGGGAAACGCGTCATTTCGGCATTGTGGAAATAGTCGTATTTGGCATGCACACCTGTAATAGTGACAAGCTCGCCGGAAAAGACTTCGAAAGCGGGGCGAATAATCAAGTTGGGGGATTTGCCGTCGAGGTGTAAATAGAACGCCTCTTTCGTGTCAGGAAGCATGTATTCAGTAATGTTTTTGATGCTGAAGTTAGTGCGGCATTGCAATCCACTTAAGCAACTCACCATCTTATTATGTTCTATCGTCAAACTTATTCTCCCGTGTTAGTTGTCTATTTAGATGAAACCTGCGCATATCGCGCTACATGTTCAATTCACCGTTAATCACTCAATCAATGACTTAAATGACTGATTCAGATGAAAGGAAGCTAATCTCGGCTAATGTTGGTTTTTATCCCGTCCACCCCACTTTACCTCATCTCAGCCTAATCGGTTTAGTCTTTATACCCAAACAACATGAAGATGCAGGATTCAGCGGCTGATGTTAACGTCATGGTAACGCACTTTAGGCAAGGCCATTAATTGCTCCTGCATTAATGGCATTCACGCC
>JBOFUF010000301.1:0-4215 GCA_051652445.1 Shewanella sp. | reverse complement strand
ATTGTCGTAAACAGCTTAAGGCGACTTCCATGTTAGAACTGTTAGAACCTATTGCAATTTTTACTCATGTGGCCAGAGCTGGTAGTTTTAGTGCCGCCGCAAGAAGGCTTGGGATTTCTAAATCTAAGGTCAGTACACAAGTTGCCGATCTTGAACATAGACTTGGTGTTCAATTAATTCAACGTACTACCCGCAGTTTAAGCCTGACAGAAGCGGGACATTTGTTGTATCAGCAGGGGGAAGAACTACTACGCGATGCAGAGCAAGCAATTTCGAGTGTGCATAACTTAAATGATGCGACCCGTGGTGTGCTTAAAGTCGGGATCTCTCAGTCTTTTGGGGTGATGCATATTATTCCTGCACTACCTGCCTTTATGGCTAAACATCCTGAGCTAGAGTTACAAGTGAGTTTACTGGATCATAAGGTGGATGTCGTCAGTGAAGGCTTAGATTTATTACTTACTATGTCTGAGCAGTTACCTTTAGGCATGGTTGCTAGACCGCTTATGAAGTGCCAGTTTTTGTTAGTTGCATCGCCTGGCTATATTGCTCAACATGGCGAGCCAACAAGGCCAGAACAATTAGTTGACCACAATTGTTTAGTTTATCAAGGTGAGTGGCATGAGCACAGTAAGTGGCAATTTAAGAAGGGCGATGATTACTGTGAGATAGGTGTATCGGGCAATTTCAGGGTGGATAATGCGCCAGCATTAAAATTAGCCGCTGTCAGTGGTCTTGGTGTGGTGTATCTTGCCAGCTATCTAATGGAAGACGAAATTACCAAGGGGACATTAGTCCCTTTACTGAAAAATTGGCAATTGACCCATCATTTACCATTGCAGGCCGTTTATCCCCGTCGCAAAAACTTGGCACCTAAGGTGAGTTCTTTTATCGAATTTATTAAAGATCACATAGGAGCACCGCCTTATTGGGATGCGCCCTATGTTGAATTATTCAGTGAGCGTCAGTAAAACGGCAAACATTGTTCTTTAAACTAGCTAGATGTGATTTTATGATTGGTTTAATCTTTATTTTTGTTTTAAATCAATGTCATTCGCGGGGTTTTTCCGGTCTGTTTATGACGGTTTGTTTAACGTGTTTTAAAGCACATTTTATAACATTCTTGAACTCTGTTCTTTATTGGATACAATAGCCTCAGTTGATTCAAAATAACCTGAGTCCTATACGTTTATTGGAAATGACCCCTTTCCATTTTTGTGTACAGGTTGGCATTAGTGCAGTTTTGGATCACAGCTAACAGAAGTTTGAGAACTAAAACAATGTTAGCTTTTTAAACCATCATTCTAGTTTTTGGTCTACCTCAGCCTTATCGCTGAGGTAGTTTTTTGTGCGATCTAGGGCTTTATCATCGGCGGCATCACCCGGTTCATCTCATTTATCATAGTCTTGCTTGATCCACATATAAGTCTGCGACATGGGGCTCACCATAATGTTTTCCATAAAGAGGGTTTCAAACAGCGCATTGGCTCTTTCTGATTCGGTTTGTGCTACTGCATTTACAGGTTCGCTTGCAGTGTGTAACGCTGGCGAGCTTGATACTGCATAAGCGGGAATGGTCAACAGGGCTGAAAGGGTGAGTGCGACTAAGCTGATTTTAGTTTTTATGGGCATGTTCAGGCTTCCTAAATTGATGTGTATCAATTCTAAAGAAGCGGAACAAGAATGTATGGATATTAGTGTTAGAAAAGGTGTTAGCAGTAATAGTGTTAAACTGTACTATTAGTTACTAACACATTATTTATATGGATATTTTAATGGCTAACTCAGCAAAATTGTGTCAGTAAATCATTAACGAACATGTGACCTTTAGGCGTTAATTGCCAATGTTCAGCGGATTCTGTGAGTAAACCGCGCTGTTTGGCTTTTTCCATTCCTTCGGTCAAGGTGTCTCTGTGTTGTCCGGTGCGCAGTTCAAATTCTTGCTTAGGGATGGGGGTCATCAGGCGCAGGCGATTCATTAAATATTCGAGCGCACGATCTTCCTCTGCCACTTCACTCGACTCGAAGGTGTAGTTGTTGGCGCTTAGATAGCCCTTGGGGTGTTTAATTTTGACCGTGCGTATGATGCGGTTTTCTTCTGGCAGCGTTACTTTGCCATGGGCGCCACAGCCTATGCCTAGATAATCACCAAACTGCCAGTAATTGAGATTGTGCCTACATTGGTAACCGGGTTTTGCATAGGCGGATATTTCGTATTGCTCATAGCCTAATGCGGCCAGTTTTTGTTGACCTTGCTCATAAATATGCCAGAGCGCTTCATCATCGGGCAGCTGCGGCGGTTTTGAGTGGAAAAGGGTGTTGGGCTCAATCGTTAACTGATACCAAGATAGATGTGGTGGATTTAGCGCCGCTGCCGTATCGATATCAGCCATAGCTTCAGCAAAACTTTGGTTGGGTAATCCATGCATTAAATCGAGGTTAAAACTCAAGTATGCCGCTTGGCTGGCTTTTTGAGCGGCGACTAGCGCTTCGTTTTGATCGTGAATACGTCCGAGTAAGTTAAGTTTATCCTTAGAAAAACTCTGCACCCCGATAGATAAACGAGTAACGCCTGCTGCACGATAAGCACTAAAGTCATCGTGTTCTAAAGTGCCGGGGTTAGCTTCCATGGTGATTTCGATATTGTCACTAAAGGGAATTAGCGCATTGGCACCATCGAGTATGCGTTTGATTTGCAAAGCATCGAATAACGATGGTGTGCCGCCACCGATAAAGATGGTATGGACTTGCCGCCCTTGAACAAGATGTAAATCTTGGCGTAAGTCTTCCAATAGTGCATCCACATAGGCTTCCTGTGGCAGCTCGCCATATTGGCCATGGGAGTTAAAGTCGCAGTAGGGACATTTTTGTACGCACCAGGGAATATGGATATACAGACTGAGTGGGGGCAGTTCAAGCTTCATCACAGCAGTCACAGCAGTCACAGCAGTTACAGTAGTCACGGCAGTTGACGACATTATTGTGCATTCCCGCCAGTTAACACGCCTTGAGCTTGCATGGCGGCGATGAGTTGCACTAGGGCTTTACCGCGATGGCTTAAGGCATTTTTCTCGTTGCTGCTCAGCTCCGCCGCGCTACATTGATAATGTTCAGGGATAAAAATCGGATCGTAACCATGGCCATTGGCGCCGCGTTGGCTAAAGTCGATTTGGCCTTCCCATGAGGCTTGGCAAATAATCGGGGTAGGGTCTTTGGCGTGGCGCATATATACCAGAACGCATTGGAATCTTGCCCCGCGAGGTGCTGGCTGGTCTTTTAATGTCTCAAGTAGTTTCAATACGTTGTCTTGATCTTTGGCATTTTCTCCCGCGTAACGCGCAGAATAAATGCCTGGCGCGCCTTGGAGTAAATCCACTTCTAAACCCGAATCATCGGCAATGGCCGCAAGTCCGGTGATTTCGGCGGCATGCCTTGCTTTGATAATGGCATTCTCGACAAAAGTGGTGCCCGTTTCGGCGACTTCGCTGACATTAAACTGGCTTTGGGGTAATACTGTGACACCGTAGCTGGCGAGCATTTGATCAAATTCGGCAAGTTTGCCTTTATTACCGCTGGCGAGGACGATTTGTTGCATGGAATACCTATATCATTGGTGCGACTAATATTGCTGCAATGATACCCAAGCTGAGCGCTAAAGGACAGGAAAAGGGCGGGACGCTGCAGGGAAGCAGCGCCAACAAAGGGATAAAATAGGTTTAATCAACGTAGAATTTTTGCTTGAACTTCAAGTTAGTATTTAATCGATTACCATACTTAATCGCGATGTTGAAATTGATCTCCTGATCATCGCGAAAGGGGACTTCGGCAATATAATAAATCGCATCACCTTCGCGGATCTCTTTAAAGGTAAGATTGATTCGCGCATCTAATAAATTATTGGCGACACCGGTAATTTCAATGGGGACTGCGGGTTGATTGGTTTCGCTGATATCTAACACGGCAATATTAATAATGCCTGTATAGCTACTGCGCTGGATGCCATAAGATTTGGCTATGCTAGGCGTTAAAAATGTACTGGCAAGTGCCATATAATGAATGTCAAAATTACCGACAGTTTCTTTTTGCTCTGCACTTGCTGGGCCGCAAAGGCTGGCAGTGAGGGCTAATACAGCGAGAAGATTACGCAACATGATGGGGTACCTCATAGTCGGGGGGTGTGAATTAGACTGTTGTTAATTTATTTAATAAGTTGTT
>JBOFUF010000300.1:0-4364 GCA_051652445.1 Shewanella sp. | reverse complement strand
CAGCTTCAATCAACGTTTCTAGGGTGCCTTGTACCCATCTATCTTTAGCTTTTTCATCTTCAGCCCAAGGAGATAGGCTAGGTAATTTGCCTTCAACTTGAGCAATAATCCTTAAGCCTAGGCGATGAAAGGTGCTTGCTTTAATATCATTGGTATCAAGCTTCTCTTTAATGCGCTCGTCCATTTCATCTGCCGCTTTTCTGCCGTATGCGAGCAGCAAAATATCATCAGCTTGCGCCTGACCACTTTTAAGCAAGTAACCTGCACGTCCAATCATTACACTGGTTTTTCCGGTACCCGCACCCGCTAACAACAAGTTATTGTTGTCATCAATAATACAGGCTCGGCGCTGTTTATCGGTTAAAGGGTTAGATTCTACATGCTCAAAAAAGTCTGCAAATTTGAATAGCTCAGCTTGCACATAGTTTTCACGCAGCTGCTCGATGTCTGCTTTATTCCAGTTATGCATCTGCTTTAGTTTGGCTAACGCTGTTTTTATATCATTCGCCAATGGCATATTTTCACACCAAGGGAACCAACGCCGATATTCACGATCGATTCTTGCTTGCATCATCTCCAAGCGCGATTGACGCAAATATTCCCTCGAAAGGGTAAGCTCAACCCTAGCCACCAGATCACTCAATGGTTGAGCATTGTGGATAACCCAACGGTGCGCGATGTCATCTTCAAAATGTTTTCGAGCAAAATAGCTGAGAAAAGGGACTTGATAAGCCTTACCTGAAGCGGTGAATCCAAGCAGATAACCTAAAGGACTAAAACTAAACTTCGGTGGGCAATCTAATTGTTGCCATAAAAAACTCACATCAGCGGGTGGCTCTTTAACTGAACCGAACTTAGCTAAAAATGTCCCTTGATCGCGATAAAATGTAATGCCTTTCTCGGTGAGTTCAACCGCATTTGCCTTGCCCCTATAAACATGGCCAAACCAACTGTGTTTAATGCTTTGTTCTGACTGTTTTAATGACAATGTGTAACCTACGGTTAAATGTTGCTACTGCTATCTAGGCGTATCACGCCATAATAAACACTCGGTCGACGTCAAAACCTCGGTGAGTTTCATCGGGGTTTTTCGCTGTCTAGCGTTTGATAAACCTCATTAAGGGAAATGCTTCAACCCCGACGGGTCATGGCCATTACCGACCATTTTATCTCCGCCCTCACCGTAAACTTATGTTTTTCAGGCCGCTGCAAGGGGGGCAAAAGGACAAGCCATAGTGCCATAGTGCAATAGTGCAATAGTGCCATACTGTGCACTTTTTCAGTGAAGGCGAATAAGTCTTCAACACGGCGGCCCCACCATCGCCGGCAATCGCGCCACGGTGCAGTAAAAAGCTGAACCGCTGAAAGCAGGGTCGACAGGGGTTGAGAGCACCAAGGTTAACAGAGTCCTTTTCAGTACTCTGCCCTTGTGTGTCTAATGCCATCATTCCCTCGCAGCGCGGTTGTTATGCTGATTTAGGCTGCCGACATACCTTGCAAAATTAACTCTCACTAGGATTGTTAAAGATAATGCGGGCAATATTGGGCTAGGGTAGCAGTCACACTGCTGACCTTTTCACCCTAAAAAGGTCAACAGATTGCCCTTGTATAGCGATATCAACGGTGCTTTTAGAAGTTTTTACCCATAAACAAATAGAAAGACTTATCCCCTAAATCGGTGAGCCCAAAACCTAAAGCCGCAGGGCCTAAGGTGGTATCCGTGCCCACATAGAGGCTAGAAGCATAAATGAGGTCGGTCAATGAAACCTCACTGCGCTCAAACCACAGGTTACCCGCCTCTAAACTCCAGCCTAAATAGAGGGGGTATTCAGTCATCCCTAAGGCATCACGGCCCAAATCATATCGATAAATAAAAGCGCCAAACACTTTGTGCGCCCCAGTTAATGAATCTTTACGGTAGCCAGAAAGATTTAAAAACCCGCCTAACTCGGCTAAATGAACCGTGTTTACGCCATCGTTGTCATTGGTTTCAAGGGAGGTTTTACCCACGAAAGCATGATTACCCACACTTAAAGCGCCCTTCCAATCGGCTTTAACATGTACGCTGTATTGATTTTGTTCATTATTGATTAAATCGATAAATTCTTCATTACGAACATACACATTGAGGGTAAAACGATTGCCCAATGTCGGAAAATTAATGCTATCTAAACTGTCATACCCCAACTTGAAGTAGGCCCCGTAGGAGCTAAAGTCGATATCTCTTTGCAGCCAAGCATCATTGCCAATGGTGCCGATTTCTCCCACCATGCCCAGCTCTATACTGCCTTGCTTGTTGTAGTTGTAGCCAATACCGGTTTCAATCGTATGAATTTTTTTCTCTAAACTAAAAAGAGTACTGTTTTCGTTATACAGTTCCCAGTCGCTAATATCATATTGGTAGCGTGCACGAGTGAAAAACTCTTGGTCTCTGTCTAAGGGTTGATAAAACTCTGTCGCAAATAACTTATCAAAACCGAGCTTAACTTCATTTCGCCACTCACCACCATTAAAGGTTAAATCCGTCATAGTGTAAGCCATATCAATTCCAATGACGGAGTCTGCACTAAAATTATCCTCCCAATTAAAACCGAGTTGGAAGTAATTGGGTCCCCAAGACTTAGCCTTAGTGGTGACCGTGAGTATGCGGCCCTCCTCACCTTCAGCAAACTCGGCGTCGACACGCTCAAATTTATTAAGCGAGTAAATACGCTTTAACGCCTCATTGATCTCATCTTTGGAAACCGCTTGTCCGGGCTTAAGGTCCAATGTTTGAGTTAACAGATTTAAACTGACCTTGGATTGGTTATCAAAGACGATGTCACTAATGGGGTGGCGTATATCTGCCATTAATGATTTACTTTTGGCATTTTTAGCCTCGACGTAGGCAGCATACACCTCAGGGCTGACGCTCAATTTGCTTAGCTTATTGATATGGCGATTGGCGGCTTCTTTTCCGAGGGTTAATGCCAGCGGCATGATGGTGAAATCTGTGGTGCTAAGCGCGTCGATCGCGGGGCGGATCAACACATCTTTATTTGTCAGCAATTTCTTTTGCTTTTCGGTACTGGCATTGGTCAAAAAGTTGGAGAGTTGGTCAAGCACTGCAATCGTGGAGTTTAATTTGTCTTTGTTCACTAGCGGCGAGCCAATATCAACGGCGATAATAATATCGGCGCCCATCGCCTTAACGACATCAATGGGCATATTGTTAGCAATGCCACCATCAACCAATAACTTACCATCCATTTGCACGGGTTGCAGCGCACCGGGCACCGCCGCAGAGGCTTGCATGGCATTGATCATACTGCCCTGACTAATGATCACAGGTTCGCTGGTTTCCAAGTCGGTAGCTACCGCGCGGTAGGGAATCGCTAAATCATCAAAATGACCAAATTGCTGCACCAAATCAGTCGACTGGCGCAACAGTTGTGACATAGTCTGACCGCGT
This sequence comes from Shewanella sp., assembly GCA_051652445.1. GTDB lineage: Bacteria > Pseudomonadota > Gammaproteobacteria > Enterobacterales > Shewanellaceae > Shewanella. Next base: position 913 of record JBOFUF010000300.1, on the reverse strand, counting down.
AGTACGCCACTTGGCGCTTTTACTTTACCTTCGTTATACCCTAAGTTGAGCGGAATGTTGTAGCGATCGCGTAGTTGTTTATCCCTGTAACTCAAAACATGACGCGGAATGGTGTCAGAATAGCCACTGTCCCAGTCTGTACCCATCATTATCGCTTCTAGCTCACTTGCGCTGTAACCCAGAGAGTACATGCCTGCAATGTAGGCACCGATGCTCGTACCTGCAATATAGTCGACCGGAATATTATGCTCTTCTAATGTTTTGAGCACCCCCACATGGGCAGCGCCTTTGGCGCCACCACCACTCAGCACTACGCCAATCTTGAGACGCTCTGCCGCAATGGAGGGTGTGACACATAAACACAAAATAAGAGAAGCAAGTAGTGGACGCATCATCTGAGGCTACTTTTTAATAGGAAAAAATTTGGCTTATATTAACAAACTTATCTATTTAACCGTCAGTCATATTTTTTCTGGACCGACGAGTCACCATCTTGCGGGCGATTTACCCATAGATGACGTTTCATCGCAGCAACGGCCATCAAGTTTTGCTTAAGAGCACAGCTATCCATAGCCGACAGGATGGCTTAATGCTCAACGCCGAGCTTGTGGTCAGCTATCTCTAAATAACGCTCAAAATCGGCAACACACATAGGTTGGGCAAAATAATACCCTTGGATCAAATAACAACCGCGGCTAAATACTTGCTCTAATTGTTCAACCGTCTCAATCCCTTCGGCTACCACATTTAATTTAAGGTTACGGGCTAATTCAGTAATACTGCTGACAATCGCCTGATCGGCGGTATTGGTGGCAATATCAATCAAAAAGGAGCGATCAATTTTTAGGGTATTCACTTCAAAATGGCGCAAATAGGCAAGTGAGGAATAACCGGTACCAAAGTCATCAATAGC
>JBOFUF010000299.1:0-3064 GCA_051652445.1 Shewanella sp. | reverse complement strand
GTTTTAAAAACGACTGAGTTAGCCACGTGGAAAACCTATATGCAATGGCAAGTGCTGACCCATGCGGCGAGCAATCTGAGTGAAGCCTTAGACAATGAAAACTTCGCTTTCTTCTCTAAAACCTTGAATGGTCAAGAAGAACAAGAACCCCGTTGGAAGCGTGGCGTTGCAGCCGTCAATGGCGTTCTTGGTGAAGTCGTGGGTAAAGTGTATGTTAAACGTCACTTCACTCCAGAAGCGAAAGAGCGTATGCAAGCACTGGTTGAAAACCTGAGTGGTGCTTACGGCGACAGCATCAAAGAATTAGCTTGGATGAGCGACAGCACTAAAGTAGCTGCGGCGGATAAATTAGCCAAATTCAACCCGAAAATCGGTTACCCGAACAAATGGGAAGATTACAGTAAACTGACCATCAAGGCAGACGACTTAGTCGGTAACGCGATGCGTGCCAGCGAAGTTGAACATGCTAAATCATTAGCCAAACTGGGCGCACCAATCGATAAAGACGAATGGCACATGACGCCACAAACGGTTAACGCTTACTACAACCCAACCATGAATGAAATCGTGTTCCCTGCTGCCATTCTGCAACCACCATTCTTCAATTTGGCGGCTGACGATGCAGTCAACTACGGTGGTATTGGTGCGGTAATCGGCCACGAAATAGGCCATGGTTTTGACGACCAAGGCGCTAAATTCGATGGTGAAGGCAACATGCGTGATTGGTGGACAGAGCAAGACTTAAAAGAGTTCTCTAGTCGTGGCCAAGCACTGATCGCACAATACGATGGTTACGCAGTGTTTGATGACCTGAATATCAACGGCAGCTTAACTCTAGGCGAGAACATTGGTGACTTGTCCGGTGTGACTATCGCTTATCGAGCTTACAAAAAATCGCTTAACGGTAAAGATGCCCCCATTATCGATGGCTTAACCGGCGATCAGCGTTTCTTTATCGGCTTTACCCAAATTTGGCGCGCCAAAGCCAAAGAAGAAGCCATGCGTAACCGCGTAGCGACCGATCCACACTCACCCGCGGAATTCCGCGCACTGGGTGCGCTATCTAACATGCCTGAGTTCTACACCACATATAATGTAAAACCTGGCGATACCATGTATATCGCACCAGAGAAACGCGTAAAAATTTGGTAAGCCAAATTTAAATCACTGCTTAGTGGCATGAGCTGTACCACAAAGCGTGGCTTAATTATAAGCGAGGCGATGAAGCGAGTTGATTAAGATTCTCTGTCGCTTACTCCCCCTAAAATTCCACACTTGCGCGGGCATCCTGTAAAGATGCCAGCGCTTTTTTATATTTAAGCAGTAAAAATCACCTTATCAAACAGGGGGAAACGCTCTCACTACACTGCACCATGTAAGTTAATACCCAAGCAAATTGCAGATAAGCGTTTCAGCAATATCCCCACCACCGCGATGCATGGCGTGTATGCAATGATCGCAAGAGCAATAACATCCGACCTAAAGTGCGTTAAATTCTCGCAGAATCCTGCATCTTTAGATTGTTTGAGTATATAATCCCGCGCCATAGCCCTATCAGCAGGACATGCCATGCACGACATTATTGAGCAACTCCAAGAACGCAGTGAAACGGTTCCTGTACCGCTCGAATTACCCACATTTGAGCAGCTCGTCGAAGTCGAAGAGCAAATTCTGATTTCGCTGCCACGGGAGCTAAAAGAATACTTGTTGTATGCCAGTGATGTGATTTACGGCACGATAGAGCCAGTAACAGCGTCAGATCCTTACTCACACACCTACCTGCCCGAAGTGACTTGTTATGCGTGGTCTATCGGTATGCCAAGGGAGATGATTGCCATTTGTCAGCAGGGCGATGCTTTTTACTGTATCGACCAAGATGGTCAAGTACATTTCTGGAAACATGGTGGCTTTACCGATATCTATTGGGAGTCGTTTTGGGAATGGGTTGAAGAAATCTGGTTAAAAATCAAATACTAATTTCACTTTCATTCATTGAGAACACGATTATGTCTAACAACATTGGCTTAAATGCCATCGAAATGAGCTACTTACGCCAGTCGCTCAGCTTAAGCGCGGCTCAAGTTGGCGCGCTGACGAACCATAGCGAAGCCGATGTACTCGCCTGGGAAAGCGGTGAACAACTGGCACCTGAGCTAGCGCAAAAAAAGCTGCTCGAAATTGATGACATCATTGAAATGCAAGTGCTCAACACCTGCGATGGGATTGAAGAATTATTCAAAAAAGAACCTAAGCGTCATTTAGCGTTCGTGGTGTACCCCACTCAAGCCATTTACACGCAATACAACCCCGAATTTTTAAGCTCATTGCCTTTTAGCGAGCTATACAACACGGCTGCTTGGCGCATCAAGAAAGAGTGCAAACTGGTCCTAGAAGTCGACGTCAGCCTAGTGGCTCTTAACGTGGAGGCCTACAAAGCTTTCCGTGAACCAACCAAAATGAGTGAAAGCCGCGAAAGTCGCGCAAAGTGGGCTGCGACTCAGTTATAAACTCAACCGTTATTGAGTTTTAACCCTATAAAATAAAGGCCAATATCATTATTGGCCTTTTTTATTCGAGATATTACCACTCATTACAAATGACGCGCCATTGCGGATGGCATGACGCTAAGCGGTCGTTAGAAGTTCATTGTGAATTTAGTGTAAATGTAGCGTCCCATCGGATTATGTACTGAAATAACATAGCCATAGAGATCCTTATCACCGTCACCAATCGCAAAGGGTGGCTCTTCATCAAATACGTTATTTACCCCTAAACTCAGCTTAAACATGTCATTGAAGTGATAAGTACCAGACATATCAACCAATAATTGAGAGTCGATCACACGAGACTGATTGCTTTCAAAATCAAGCACACCATCGAAATCAATATCCGGGGTATCTTCAAATTCGCCGATGTAGCTCAGATTAATATTGGCGGCAAAGTTATCCATCATCCAGTTAGTCGTGAGTAACCAGCGATGTTGAGGAAACTTATACTCCCCGGTGCCTTGATAAGCTTAGTCAGCATAGTTGGTGCGCCTCAATTTAGAACCCGTGTATTGGTT
>JBOFUF010000298.1:0-9614 GCA_051652445.1 Shewanella sp. | reverse complement strand
CCGATTTAGTGGGCACTAGGCGGATCGATTGAAATAGTTTAATCACAAAAATGGCAAATATCAGGCCCCAAATCGCCATCACAATCAAATCTGTATCTACTGGAATATTCATTATCGCGCTCCTTTGCCAAGATTATTCTGGCCACTCATAGTCTGAGTGACTTGCTCCATACCTTCGAAGAAACCTTCAAGTTTTGCCATTTCAGCGGGAACAACAGAGACTTGTGCATCATTGAGGATCTTACCAACTTGAGCAATAAACTGTTCTTTTAATAGCATATTCATCGCATCTGTACCGCCATTGACGGCTAATGCTTGCGAGATCATTGCCATACCTTCGGATTTTGCTTTGGCTATGATAGCGATCTCCTGACCTGTACCTTTAGCTTCATTAATCCGTTTCTGTTTTTGACCTTCTGACAGGTTAATGGCCTCTTGGCGCTCACCTTCAGACATATTGATCATCGCGGCTTTTTCGGCATTCGCTAAGGTAATTTCGGCACGTTTACGGCGTTCAGCTTCCATCTGCTTCTCAAGAGTGTGGATCACATGGCGTGAAGGCGTGATATTACGAATTTCATAGCGCAATACCTTGATTCCCCATGGCTCGGAAGCCTTATCTATTTCCCGCACGATTGATTCATTTAAGCTATCACGCTCAGAGAAAGTCTCACTCAAACTCAGCTTGCCGATTTCAGATCGCATAGTGGTCTGGGCTAAATTCACCGCTGCTTTACGATAGTTTTCAATACCATAACTCGCCAGTTTGCCATCCATCACTTTTAGGTAGACCAAGCCGTCCACTTCAAGTTGAGTGTTATCTTTGGAGATACAACTCTGTGGCGGCACATCTAATACTTGCTCACGGGTATCGTGACGGTAGGAGACGCGATCGAAAAAAGGGATCAAAATATGAAATCCAGGGCTTAATACTGCGCGGAATTTGCCAAGACGCTCAATGACATGCACTTCACGCATCGGCACAATTAACATCAACTTATAAAGAATAAAAAAGATAAATAAAATGACTAAGGTAAATACAAACATAGATTCCATCCTTTAGTTTTTGGACACTTCTGTTGCAACAGGCTCAACGACTAGAGCGATATTTTCACGACAAATAATTCTAACTTCGGTACCCGCAGCGATAATACTGCCATCGCCAAGCGCTGACCACTCAGTACCTTGAAACTCCACCCGCCCCGGTGTTTGCCCAGGACCAATGGTCTGCTTTACACGAACAATTTGATTGTATAGATCGATTGCTTCATCCGTGTTATCCACATGGGAATCACCACCAACGAGCCTTTGAGTCACTGGCCTGAAAGCCAATAACAGCACAATGGCAGAGATAAACCACAGGGTCATGCTCTGCACAACACCTTCGACTAGCCCTATGCCTAACGCACCTGCCACGACTAAACAAGCCGCACCGAGTAAGACTATTACGCCACCAGGGATCACTATTTCGGCGAGCATTAACACTAAACCAATCGCTGCCCACACTAAAATCGGATTTGAAAACGCCATATTTACCCCTGAAATGACAGTATCCTTTACTGCACTATAACAGCAGAGTTGCGGATAATCGACATAATATGTCAAAACTTACCCTATCAACATACACTCAATCACCAGTGACTTAACTCTTATTCTCTCCTATCCGCCCACGAAAGCCGTTGGGTTGTTTTAAAATTAAGCATAATCAATAAGAAAACAGAGTGACACTCAAATAAAATACCCGCAAAAAATAGATAAAAACATTTAAATCAGATCTATAAAAACAAAAGCCTAACCTAATAATTGATTTTTTTTGAAGACAATATTCAATAAAAGCTTTGAATAAATGTCGACTTTTGCATATATTGCCTCCATTTTTCGCCAATCCGGTGATCGAAACTCACACTGGATTTGAACTTACCCATCAAATCATGCAAAGCTCAAAGAGCGGATTGGGCAAGACACTCAGTCATTTTGCCCTATACGACAGGAAATAATAATGAAAAAAACATGCCTATGCTTAGCGTTAATGCTAACACCTCAAGTGTTTGCCAGTGACTTGGTTCAGTGGTGGAATTTTAGTGCCACCGCCCTCTATGGTGAAGACTACGATTTAGCGCCATCGGACAAACAAGCCACGATCACCTTAGAAACAGCGGGCGGCTGGAAATACGGTGATTGGTTTGCCTTCCAAGATTTTATCTATTTCAAAGGTAATGACTCGGGCATGGAAAGCACTACCTATGGTGAAATTTCGCCACGCTTTAGTGCCAGTAAAATTCTCGGCGAGAAGATCGCCTTTGGTCCAGTGACAGACTTATCTCTGGCGTTAACCTATGAAGAAGGTGAAGGCCCAGTGCACAGCATGCTTTACGGTCTAGGGGTTGATGTAGCAGTACCATACTTTACTTATCTTAACTTTAATACCTACCGCCGTAATGCCATGAGTACAGGTAACAACAGTGACGGCTGGCAGTTCACGCCTGTATTTCGTATCGATATCCCAGTTGGATCTGCCAACATAGTACTCGATGGCTTTATCGACTGGATATTTGCCACCGACGATAACGGCTACGAGGAAAACTTCCATTTCAACCCACAGCTAAAATACGATCTCGGTAAGAGCCTGTTCGGTGATCATCAAGCCAATAAATTACTAGTGGGTATCGAATACGATCTGTGGACCAATAAATACGGTGTGAAAGGTGTCGATCAAGACACTTACTCTGTGATTGCTCAATACCATTTCTAATCGGTATCGGCATAGTTTTAAAGCAACAAAAAAGGTGCCATTGGCACCTTTTCTATTCTGAGCACTCACTTTGCAGGGGAGTGTTGCTTAGCTTACTAAAAATTAAGCTAACAATTTTTTCGCTGCTGCAACCACGATAGAAACCGCACTCACTTCAGTTTTCTTCATTGTGGCTTCATTAGGGATTTCTTGTTGGGTGCGGTTGACAATCACACCCGCAACGCAGGCTGCACGCCAACCTTGAGTGGCACACATAGTGAACAAAGTGGAAGACTCCATCTCATAGTTCAGTACGCCCATATCTTGCCATTCTTTCATTGAACCCGCGAAACGACGCGTTACACGGCCTGTGACAGTGTCATAACGCTCTTGGCCTGGGTAGAAAGTATCAGAAGAAGCGGTTACGCCAATGTGTGGCTCAACGCCAGCATCACGACACGCCGCAACCATAGCAGTGGTACATTCAAAGTTTGCCACCGCTGGATATTCCATAGGTGCAAAATGTAAGCTCGCGCCATCTAAACGCACTGAAGCTTGAGTCACAATCACATCGCCCACATTGACATGAGGTTGGATTGCGCCTGTAGTGCCCACGCGAAGGAAAGTTGTGACGCCTAATTGCGCCAACTCTTCCACCGCAATTGAAGTAGAAGGGCCACCAATCCCCGTTGAACACACCACAACAGGCTTGCCATCGGCATACGCTAAATAGCTGGTATACTCGCGGTGGCTAGCAAGAAACGTCGCATTGTCCATTAGTTCGGCAATACGTTTTACACGCTCTGGATCACCAGGAACGATTGCTAAGGTTGCACCATCGAGCATCGCTTTGGTCAAACCTAAATGAAATACATCAGCCATTGTGAAAACCCCTGTCATTTTTGATCATTAAATTCTTATAAAATCGACTTTAACCTAGTATCGAAGCGGTGAAGGTTAACTTGAACACAGAATTATCGGCAAGAAGTAATTGCTTAGTCGTCATGTCATTACCAAATCAATGACTGTCCGCTCACAAAGATAACAAATCTTCCTTGAGTGCAAATGACACTGAACCTCATGGAAGACAAAGTGTGAATCAGATCGAGTTTACCCGCCACAACGGTGACTCATTAAAGTTTAACCGACTGGTTTTTAATAAATTAAATGACATTAATCTCAAGTCAAATCGACAACCCAGCGAAACTTAATCTCTGTCACATTTCGTTGTTAAGCATAGGGTTAACCATAAGAGTCGTAAATGACGACAAGGAGTACACCAATGTGTCCTGAATACAGAGAATTAATTTCCACGTTAAAAACACAAGATGCTCACTTCCAGCGTAAATTCAACGAGCATAATCAGTTGGACGAGGAACCGCGGGTCGGACAGACCGAAATACGCAGCACATACCAAACAAGTAGTTATGCACATAAAGCTTAAGATAAAGGAGTACATCTCTTTACAATAAAAAAGTGTATTTTTTTAAGAGGTTATCGCAAATAAGAGGGATAGTTTGGTTGCAGCCAAACTATCCCTCCCAAAGCAATCCATCCCAAAGCAATCAGTGACAGGAGGCCATCACAGTGTGAAACTCACGCTAAAGTGATACCTGCAAAGGGTCAGTTAAATTGAAGTGTTACTGCGGTTGATTTAGTTTTGCCAGCGCTTGGCCTAAAGCTTCACTGGAATCAAAATAGGCAATATCGACAATATTACGTTGCTTGAGTAATATCAGCGTCGCCATATCTTTGGTGTCGGGTAACAAACGGCTGGCCTCACCTTCTCTATCCAACCCAATTACAAAAGGTAAATCTTGCATTTGTGGCACCGCAACAAACTTAGCAATCAAAGATGGCATACCACTGATATCAGCAACATACACTAATCCAGCAGGCATTTGAGTCGCACTTAAGGGCGTGAGCGCTTCTTTAACCACATCCCCCCCCTTCATGCTGCGGCTAAAAAGTAACACTTGAGTCTCATCGGTCACATTAATGGCTTTATCATGTTGATCAAGCAGTGAAATAGGATTGACCGCATCTCCAGCAACATAACTCGCAGCAAAAGCACACATTGGGGTTAATAGGCATGACAGGCATAACAACAGCGTTTTCATAAATACTTGACTCCATTATTGGATAGATGGACAGCATACCTGACTCCCCCTATCGACTCATTAAACCAACCTCGATTACATGATACGCTTCACAGATGAATGGCAAAATATATTGGCTGGTGCTGGTACTGCTACTTTTTCATCATACATTTAATTTTATTACAATAATTTCATCACGATAACGCCTAAGCGCCATCAAACATTACCCTAGCTACAGGGCGTTTGCTTGCCTCTGTATCGGATCCCCGCTGAGCAACAATATTTTCATCCCTTATTTAAGTGGTAAGAATACGACTCGAGACGCCCTGTCAGCGGCCGAAACAGGAAGCCGCTCGGTAGAGTTGAATCATGAAATGGCGATACGGGATGAATAGCGTGCACTGACGGTATCGCCCAACTGAAACAAACCATCTTAAACAAACCATTTAATAGACCAGATAAATGCTGCCGATCTTGATAGCGACCATATCATGCATATTTCTGCCCCACCTTAGGGCAGAAACCACTGTAATTGCCTAGCAAGCTCGCGTGACTCATTGGAATACTGAACGGCTCAAGTGACTTAAGATTAACTTGGCCGAGCAGACAGATGCCGTAACAAGCTCGCCAATGTAGGTGCCACCGTTTGATGCGAGGGATAACACAATCCAATACGGCGGAACATTCTCGGAGCATCAAATTTCACCTGTTTTAACCTAGGCTCATCTTCTATCAAACCATCGGGTAAAAAACTCACGCCAAATCCAGCTAATACTAGCGACATAACCAGGGATTTTGACTCCGCCTTCGCGACCAAATTGAGTGACATATTACTGCACGCCAATAAACCTATGGTTTGCTGATGGGCTTCACAGGGGGGGCACTCAATAAAGTCAAAGCCGTTTAGCTGCTCGGGGCGTAAGCTGTCCACTTGAGCCAGAGCGTGATCTTGGGGAACGCAAAGCACATAATCCTCTTCCCATAAGGGGAAAAACACTTCATCTTCACGGCGTAAACTGTCAATGGTTAAACGGCAGTCTGCTGGACTTTGGTAGTCCACCAGCTCAAGATCTAACTTATCAATGGCTTGATTCACCTGTTGTAAAAATCCTGCCAAACGCCGCTGGCTTAAGTCTGGCATCACAGCCAAACGTAGCTTTTTCCGGCTTGCCTTCGCCATAAATAGCCCAGGTAACTTGCTCGCCTCCTCGACTAATTTAACTGCCAAAGGGTATAGATAGTGCGCACTGTCTAAGGGTTTTACACCTTTTTTGCTGCGTTCAAATAACTGACCACCAAGCTCTTCTTCGAGTTGCTTTAAACCCGCAGACAATGAAGGCTGGCTCACAAAGCAACGGTTAGCCGCAGAGGTAATATTGTTCTCTTCAAAAATTGCGATAAAGAAACGCAGCAAACGCAAATCGACCATTTCAACGTCTCCAGTAACAGGCGAGGCAAACTCGCAACTCGACAACAGTATTATAGGTTGAGCCTATCATATCCAGCTGTAATAAGTATTTTTCGGTTGAAAAATCCGAGTCTATACTGAATATCAAGCTGAAAACCCCGAGCAACGGGGTGTTTACGGTTAACATTGGCTCTAATTAATAGGAAATACTAATGAATAAAATTAATCCATCACTGGTTGTTATCACGGGTGCTTCATCGGGCATTGGTGCCGCTATGGCGAAAAGTTTTAGCGCCGCAGGTCATCCACTGCTCTTACTCGCGCGCCGAGTTGAGGCAATGCAAGCGCTTGAATTACCCAATAGCCTTTCTATCAGCGTCGATGTCACCGATGGTACGGCGATTAAAACCGCCATCGCCCAAGCCGAAGCGCAATTTGGTCCTGTTGGCTGCCTTATTAATAACGCGGGTGTCATGTTATTAGGTCAAGTCGATACGCAAGACCCTAGCGAATGGAGCCGCATGTTAAACATCAATGTGATGGGGGTACTTAATGGTATTCATGCGGTTTTAGCCGATATGAAAGCCCGTAAAACGGGCACTATCATCAATATCAGCTCAGTGGCAGGACGTAAAACCTTTCCAAACCACGCTGCCTATTGCGCCACTAAGTTTGCTGTGCACGCCTTAACTGAAAACATCCGTGAAGAAGTCGCTATGGATGATGTGCGCCTTATCACGATTGCCCCCGGCGCAGTAGAAACCGAGTTGTTGAGTCATACCACCAGCGATGACATTAAAGCCGGTTATCATGATTGGAAAGAACAAATGGGCGGCGTTATCGCCCCTGAAAACGTCGCCGCTGCGGCGCTGTTTGCATGGCAACAACCGCAAAATGTCTGTGTACGCGAAATTGTGTTAGCACCAACCCGCCAGCAACCTTAATCCATAAACAACACGGCATTATCGACCCGTGCCGTGGCCTAAGTTGTCGCCCCGTCAGTCACCGAAGACTTACCCCAAGGAATGGTGCCCAGACACGCTATCTTGATACGGATAATTCTAAGACAACGTCGGCATGATTTTATGGCCTACATCACCCGCGAAGTGCCCCAGACTCACAGTATAAACATAACATTATACTCTAACATACAAAGGCTTACCGTATGCAGTCAAGGCGCGTTTGAATAATTATCCGAGCCGACTTTCAGTGGACATAACGAACAATTGACACATCATAACTTGATAGCATGACGTTATAGCGACTAACAGCTGTATGTTATCTAAGCGACTAACAGCTGTGTTATCTAAGTGACTACCGGGCTTAGACGGCGGCCCCCACAAGTGTTAACGCTAATGATCATTTATCCCTTGGGCAACAGGACTGTCACCACACAGCCCTGTTGCCAAGGCAGTAAAACGTGTGTGGATTGCTGGCAGTTTTCAATTTGAATACTGCCGTGATGGCGGCTAGCCACATCCTTACAGATAGCTAAGCCCAGCCCTAATCCCGCCTCTTTAGTGGTGGCAAAGGACGCCATTAACTCGCTCGCCAGACCCTGTAACCCTTCACCATTATCAATCACTAACACTTTGATTTCATTTTGATGATAATAAATATCGATCCATAATTGACGCACACGATTATCACCGCAGGCATCTAGCGCATCTAAGCTATTTTTCACGAGATTAACCCACATTTGACTTAACCCCACGCTATCCCCTATGAGTTCAAAGGGCTCACCGTGTATCCGCACATTGACTTGCACATTCGATCTGTCTAACTCGCGCCCTAGTAGCGCTAACGCTTCTGTCACCACCAGCACAATATCTAAAGGTTCAGTGTTAACTTGACGCCGCTTAAGCAAGCCACGAATACGGTGCACAACCGCACCAGCACGAATAGATTGGGCGTTAATTTTCCCTATTATATCGTAGAGTTCTCGGTCACTTTGCCCAAGCCTCTCCAGCTGTAACATGGCGCCTTCACTGTATTGGGTAATGGCGGCAATAGGCTGATTGAGTTCATGGGCAAGGCCTGCACCAATTTCCCCAAGAATCGCCGCACTTTGTAACCGCTCTAGTTGCAAAGCCTTGTCTTTTAATTGCCGCTCAGTATTGATTAAAAACTCACTTTTTTGGCGAAACTTATATTCAAGCCAGAGGTGATAAATCGTTGAAACAATAAAAATCAGTAGCAGTACTCCACCCCATTCTTTATTGTTTAGCAACCAAGTCTGTAAGGTGTCATAAGGGCTAGCGACCACCCGTTGTAAATTCTTATATAATTCGATGGTTTTTAACTGACTCACGGGGGATGTCCAGCCTAAGATATCTGCGCTCAACGCCGCGTGATGGCTTGATGACAGGTCAAAAAGGGCTTGGCTGACCTCCAGTGCGACCGGCGACGACACCAAATCTGCGGCGGCGAACGACCAGCTCGGATACAAGGGGGTGCTGGCTTCGCACTCACACCCCTGCGGTATGTAACCGTTAATCACTCGATAATGACTGCGATCAACCAACCCAGAATCCACCATATCTTCAAGGGTGCAAAATGGGGTAATCGCGGCATCAAAGCTGCCATCACGCACCTGGTAAATCAGTGCTTCATTGGGAAACCCTAAAAATTGCAACTGCCCAAAAAAGCCATCAATAGCATGACCTCGTTCCAGCAATAAGCCTAACGCAGCCTTGTAACCCCCCAACGCTTGCGGATCAAGCGCTGCCACATTTTTACCACGAAGATCTTCAAGGGTTTGAATGGAACTGTTAGCCCGTACAACAATAGCGGAACCAATAGTATTCGTGCTGCCCTTATGCTTACGAGTGCGCATCGTCGCGAGCCACGAAAGAGGGTAGCTTCCACTCAAGTGCAAAAATTGGCCCGGATTGGTGATAATAAAATTCAACTTGTGGTTGATTAACTGCTCTGTGATGCCGTCATAACTTAAGGGCACCACCTCAAAATGGCTATTGGGTACGCGCTCACTCAAGTACTCCATCATAGGCTGCCAGCGCTGCTTGGCCTTTAATACGCCATGATTTGCCAACACCCCGACTCTAAAATGGTTAACCTGTTCAACTTCAACCGCAAAGGACATATTGATCCCGATAACACTCAGAAATAATCCTGCCAGAATCGCTTTACACCAAGAGCCTGTTACCATCGCCTCTGTATACCTTATTTAAATGCGTTTCAATCATGCCGCGACTTTACCTCGCTGGCGAAACGTAAGCTGTGAAATACCACCAAACTCTCACCACAGATTAAAATGAATATTAAAATTGAGTGATATACCTCCCAAGACACGGGGTTAATCTTGAGCCCTACACACTCAAGGCTTAAGCTGGGTAGCGGCTTCATTTGGGTCGCT
>JBOFUF010000297.1:0-3946 GCA_051652445.1 Shewanella sp. | reverse complement strand
AGTAAGCGGTTAATGAACCAGTGATGTGTTATTCCACGCCACTCAGATCCACATTCCACGGCATAAGATCCGATATCCCATCGGCCTGTGAACGTTTCGGCAACTCGGTGAACAGATGCCGGAAGTAATAGTAGGGGTTGATATCATTCGCCCGACACGTCATCACCAAGCTATATAAATTCGCACTGGCTTTTGCCCCGCCGACTGAGGTCGAGAACATCCAGTTCTTTCTGCCTGTGGTGAACGGCCGGATGTCCCGCTCCGTCACATTGTTGTCGATACTGATGTGGCCATCCTCCAAGTAGGTTAGCAGTTTTGGCCACTGATTGATGGCGTAAGTGATGGCTTTGCCTAAGGCGCCTTTCGGTAATACCTGCATGCTATCCAGCCACTGTTTAAAGTCATTTAGGATTGGCAGGCTTTCTTGCATCCTCAGTTGTTGGCGCGCTTCGGCTGATAAGTTCTTCGCTCGGCGCTCTACCGCGTACAGCTTGCCGATGAAGCTTAAGGCTTTTTCTGGTTTACCTGCTTTCTTGCTCGGTGATGCCTTTTGGGCATCGATAAATTTGCGCCGAACATGCGCCATACAAGCCGCTTGGGTTACCCTTTCGAGGGTATCGTAGGCGCTGTAGCCATCTGACAGCAGATAACCCTGGTAATCCCCGAGGAAGTTTCGCACACACGCACCAGCACGGCTGGGATGGTAGTCGTAAATCACCACCGGGTTGTCAGTAAACTCACCACTGCGATACACCCACATATAGGATTTGGATTGCGCCAGTCGGTCTTCTTCCCTCAGCACTTGTACTGTGGTTTCATCGGCGCAGATGAGCGTTTCTTTTAACAGCTCTGCTTTCATCGCATCGATGATGACCTGCACTTTACTGCCGAGCTGCACGCACCAGTTGGCTAAGGTGGCGCGGCTGATATCGATGCCAGAGCGGTTTAACATATCAACCTGACGGTACAGTGGTAGCGCATCCACATACTTAGCGGTGACCACGGCGGCGAAAGCTTCTGCACTGCCAAGACTTTTGGGGATCATACTCGCGGGTTTGGGTGCTGTGACGACTTTGCTGGTTTCTGCGGTCTGCTCGCACTGTCGGCAGGCATACTTAGTGCGCTCATGGCGGATGACACTCACTCTTTGCGGCAGGATTTTCAGCGTTTCACTGACTTCTTTGCCGCACTCGTGTAAGGGGGCATCACAACAATCGCAATACGGGGCATTTAAGGTGTGGCGTTGGACTTCGCGCTCAAGGTTGGCCGGCAGTGGCTTACGACCAGTTTTACCGCGCTCAGCGGTAGGCTTGGGTAAGGCAATCTGCTGCTCGGCTTCGTTGAAGGTGCCTTTGGCGATTTTTTCACTTTGCGCCGCAAAGCGTTTGGATTTACTGAGGTTGAGTTGTTCAACCAGTAATTGAACTTGTGTTTTCAGGGCGGCGACTTCTTCCTCTTTAGCTTGTAGCAACACATCTTTAGCTTGTAGCAACACCTCTTTAGCCTGCAGCAGGGCCTTGAGTTGCTCGATATCATTGGGGAAGTCGGTCATTGGGCGTCATCTTGCTGCGTTGAATGACGCCCAGTGTGACGGTTAAAAACGATCGTTCAAGCGCAAAATAGCGATCAGTGTCATGCGTCACACTTCTAGCCCATTGAGGGGCTGATGAGCTTTACTATTCTCCAGTGCTAGGCCTGAGAGCAGCCAGTGAAGCTGAGGTTTGCTGATGGTGATGACGCCTTGGGGATTAGGGCGTGGCCACTTGAAGGTGCCTTTTTCCAAACGACGATAGTAAAGCCAAAATCCATTGGTATCCCAGAACAGGATTTTGAGCTTATCACGCCCACGGTTACAAAAGATAAACCAGGCTTCGCTGAACGGATCCATCTCCAGTTGCTCGGCAACAATGAGCGATAGGCCGTCGATGGACTTGCGCATATCGGTCACGCCAGAAACCAGAAAGACCTTGGCGGAAGGCGTCATTGCAACGCGTCCACCCAGTGCTTGATTTGAGCAGCGTTCAGCGCGGCTGGCAACTCAGCCCGAATACCGTTAGCCAAGAAGAGCACGACTGAACCAGGGGATGAGTGACGTTGCTCATCAAAAACGATAGGTTGTAATGTTTGTACGGTATCGGTTGAATGCAGCCGCTTAGACCAATAAAAGAAGGTCTGATAACTAATGCCGTTGGCTTGGCAAAACTGCTTAATGGATAACTGACTTTGTTTTTGTTGCTCAATGACAGCTGTCCAATGAGCGCGTTTTTGTGCTTGGTTCATAGTACCTCCAATGAAAAAGGTACTATGTCAAAGCGTTTAGGTTATTGGTATGTGGGTTTTATTAACCGCTTACCGTTCTTCTGGGGCGCGGCATAGCAAGTCCTCCACATCAACACTTTTACTGAGTCTAGTAGAGGACCCTAAATCATGCGATTTAAGATGGGTGTCTGGCTTTATCTTGGACTCTGCGGTTTTTTTGGACTAGATTAAGTTAAGCGATAAAATTAACCGATGTAAGTGTTATTGGTTAATTTTAATACTTAATAAACTATTTACAGGAGTTGTTACTTATGGAAACAATTATATTGTCACCAGGGAAGTATATTCAAGGTGATGGAGCACTTAAAAACATTGCTAAATATGCAGCAAAAAAATCGTTAGTTATTTCAGATGGTTTTGTTACAAATCTTACAAAGCCAACTATTGAAGAGAGTTTTTTAAATCATAAAATTGAAGTTATTTTCGAAATTTTTAATGGAGAATGCACTAAAGAAGAAGTAAAAAGATTAGAAGATATTGTAAAAGAAAATGACATTAAACTAGTTATAGGTGTCGGTGGAGGAAAAACTTTAGATACAGCAAAAGCTACTGCGTATTACAGCCATAGCCCAGTTATGATAGTTCCTACTATTGCATCAACAGATGCCCCATGTACAGCACTTTCAGTTTTTTATAAAAATGATGGAAGTTTTGATGAGTATTTATTCTTACCAGAAAATCCTAATATAATCTTAATGGACACAGATATAATATCAAAAGCACCAGAGCGACTTCTTGCGTGTGGAATGGGGGATGCTTTAGCAACGTATTTTGAGGCCAGATCTTGTGTTAAGAGTGGTAGTGCTAATTTAGCAGGCGGTTTATCGACAAAGGCAGCCATGGCACTTGCAGAACTTTGTTATAAGACACTGATAGAGGATGGTAAAAAAGCCTTTATATCTGCACAGTGTAAATTATCAACAAAGGCACTAGAAAATATAATTGAAGCTAATACATATTTAAGTGGAGTAGGGGCTGAAAGTGCCGGATTAGCAGCAGCTCACTCAATTCATAACGGATTCACAATATTACACGAATGTCATCATCTATATCATGGAGAAAAAGTAGCCTTTGGAACGATAGCTCAACTATTCCTAGAAAATGCTCCTTTAGAGGAGATAGATGAAGTTATAGCTTTTTGTAAGAGTATAAATTTACCTACAAATTTAAAAGAGATGGGAATAAAAGAGATAAATAATGATAGTTTATTAGAAGTAGCAAAACTGGCATGTGCACCAGGAGAGACAATACACAACACACCATTTGAAGTCACGCCCGAAATGGTACTAGCTGCAATCTTAACAGCCGATAGATATTGTTCATACGCAAGTAAAATAGATGTTAAGTAGTTCCTTGCAACTGCTCGGATGGCTCTTGTTCACTGACCTGTTAAAGCCAGTGAAGACGCGCCATCCAAGCAGGAAGGTTGGGGTTTTTTCCAATTGGTCGTCGAACCGGTCGATATCGGCCATTGCACGATTTAAAGTGGGTGGCACGATTTACTCCGATGGGCTTCAACCAGCTCACCTTGGGTAAATTTACGCGTTAATTCATCACCTTTAAACAGCTTATGCCACTGCTCGAGCACTTCTCTGTCGCTCCAGCGGTTTGCCGTCTCGATATCAAT
>JBOFUF010000296.1:0-7864 GCA_051652445.1 Shewanella sp. | reverse complement strand
TGCATACGCCATAGGTCACCACGGCGGATAGGGTCATCAGCAACGATGACGTCAAGCACTTCGAGCATGTCTGCCATAGTGCGAGTGTAAGGCACCACCACATCCATAGTGGGTGTTAACGGCCAGTTGCCGCGCACAGAAATCACTCCCCGTGACGGGGTGTAGGCGCACAAACCATTATTGGATGCCGGTCCTCGACCGCTCGACCATGTTTCTTCGGCGAGGCCGAAAGCGGAATAACTTGCGGCAGTCCCCGTGCCCGCGCCATTGGATGAGCCCGAAGCAAAAGGCGCGGTAAGATAATTAGCATTGTATGGACTTTCGGCGCGGCCGTAATGACCGCGCTGCATGCCACCATTGGCCATAGGCGGCATATTGGTTTTACCTAAACAGATGGCACCGGCACCGCGTAGACGCTCGACGGCAAAGGCATCGTATTGGGCGACCAAATTCTTAAAGGCTGGACTGCCTGACGCGGCTGTGAGCCCTTTAACCAGATAGCTGTCTTTGGCGGTATAGGGAATACCATCGAGTGGGCTCAGTGTTTCGCCCCGCGATCGGCGAGCATCGGAAGCTTCTGCTTCTTTGAGTGCGTCGGGATTGCGAACCACAAGTGCATTCAGCTTTGTCTGGGTCGCTGGGCCATCGTAAGCCTCAACCCGTGCGAGATAAGACTGCACCAACTCAAGGGCTGTGGTGCGACCGGATTCGAGTGCCGCACGCAGTTGGGCAATAGACACTTCAGTAACTTCAAACATTTTATTATCTCCCACAGAAAACCAATGAGGTTGCAACCTTTGTCATCCTTGTAACCCCTGTAACAACAGCGACATCAATCGTCATGCCGCTCTCCTTTACTTACTTTCCAGACGGGATTTGCTGGGTAATACAATGGATATTGCCACCCCCTAATAAAATCTCCCGGGCAGGCACCCCGACAATCACATACTCAGGGAAGATTTCCTGCAATTTTTGGGCGGCGATATCGTCGGTTGCAGGATCAAGTAACGGAAACACAATACGATTATTGGTGATTAAAAAGTTCACATAGGAACCCGCTAAGCGCTCACCAGCGGTGCGTGGCACGCCTGTGCCTTCTGTTACCCCCAGAGATTCCTCATCGGTGCAATACAGAGGACCCGGTTGTGGTAACAGATGAATTTTTAGCTTACGGCCCTTAGCATCCACAGTATTTTGTAACACCTCCAGAGCGGCTTTTGAACGGGGATACTGGGGATCGGATTCATCATCAGTCCAGTGTAAAACCACTTCCCCTGGGCGCGCAAAACAACAGATATTGTCGATATGTCCGTCGGTCTCATCCATGTACACACCATCTTGCAGCCAGATAAATTGCTGCACATTCAGATATTCACCCAGTAAGGCTTCAATCTGCTCTTGCGTTAAATCGGGATTGCGGTTGGCATTGAGCAAACATTCGGCAGTTGTCATGCACGTGCCTTCACCATCGACATGGATTGATCCTCCCTCGAGGATCAAAGGAGCATGATAACGGGCGAAACCATGCTGCTTTATCATCTGCTGCGCAACCTGTTCGTCCTTATCCCATGGAGAGTACAAACCACCGAGATCACCGCCCCAAGCATTAAAACCCCAGTCAACACCACGGCATTCACCTTTGGCATTCACGACGACTGTAGGACCGGTGTCGCGAGCCCAGCAATCATTACTATCTATGTCGACTAACGTGACATGCTCAGGCATAACGGTTTTGGCCTCTGCCAAAAATGCCTTAGGCACCCCCATATAAACAGGAGTAGCGGCACCGATGGCATCAGCCACCTTAGCAAAGGTCGCCTGAGCATAAGTACCAGCAGCGCGCCAGTTGTCAGGACGATAGGGCCAAATCATCCACACTGCTTGCTGCGGTGCCCATTCGCCAGGCATATGAAAACCATCTTGAGATGGCTTAGTCGTTAACTGCGTAGTATCAACCGTCTCATTTGTCATGAGTTTTGTCCCCAGTAATGCTCTAAAACAATAAGGATGTGCGCCCTAACATAGGACGACAGAATAGAAATACATCTAACATCAATCAAATGAATTAATCGAATCACCGCATTCATCACACGGCACTCATCACGTGCATCGTGAAACCGAAATGGTCTCGTCTTAACTCGATGAGTTTTAGCTTCGTTGAAATATTACTGCATATCGTATCATTTAAGACTGCTTGTGCTGAATAGTGTTATGGACGGCGTCGGTGAGAATTTTAGGCAAATGAGGAGATACATTTATTGATCTCTTGTGGCTGCAATCACCCAAAGGGGAATCGTGACCTAACCCGACAGCCAGCAAAGTGAGTCTATTCCTGTTGTGCACGGTATTTATGCCTGTCACTTCCCCGTCACTTGGGTTGCACCTCAAAGGTAAATGCATCGAGTGTTTATGTAACATATCAATTAAGTTTTTTTGCACTCCCGCGCTTTTATCGCTTATTTTGCAGCCACTTTCAACATTTTGCTGAATAGAAGGCCTCTCTTAATCACATTGTGTTTTACTTAAACTTGCTTAAAATGCTGCCATCGAATTTGTATTCCTTGATGATTTGGAGCCGTTACATGAGTGATTTAAGTTTCTTCGCCAAAAAGCGCTACACCACTAAAGCCTTTGATCCAACTAAGACGATTCCTGCGGATAAAATTCAAGAAATCAAAAATTTATTGCAGTACAGCCCATCATCGACTAACTCACAGCCTTGGCATTTTGTGCTAGCGAGTACCGCGGAAGGTAAAGCGTTAGTCGCTCAAGCGACCGAAAACTATGCGTTTAATACCCCAAAAATTCTCGATGCTTCCCATGTACTCGTACTCTGTGCTCGTGCCCAATTAGATGAAGCACACTTACTGCAAGTACTCGAGCAGGAAGCAAAAGATGGCCGTTTTGCTAATGAAGAAGCCAAGCAAGGCCAACATAATGGCCGTTCTTTCTTCGCTAATATGCATAAATTTGAGCTGAAAGATGCCCAGCATTGGATGGAAAAACAAGTCTACCTAGCGCTTGGCACTTTAATGCTCGGCGCGAGTGTATTAGATATCGATGCTTGCCCTATCGAAGGTTTTGATGCCACCAAAATAAATCAAGTCTTAGGCTTAAGAGAACAAGGTCTATGCGCTTGTGTGGTGGTCGCCTTAGGTTATCGCTCAGAGAATGATTTCAATGCTAAATTGCCCAAGTCTCGCTTAGATCAAAAAGTGATCTTTACTGACATCTAACTGTTCACGCTATAGCAATGAGCATACCCTTTATCGACAAGGGTATGTTGCCTAAAATCGGCCCAATATTAACGGCTGCACTGCTAAAATCAGCCTGCTATTAACGGTGATTAGTGCAAGAATTGGTCTAAAATAGCAGTAAACCACCACGGTATTGCTCTAAAATTCATCTTTACCTACACTTTGGCTCTGTGGCATGGTTTACGACTCAACTTCGTGAATGATCATTTATCCTCACCTTGGGTGTCATTTTTGTCGCCCAGCGGTGTTATCGACGCATTGAGAACACACATAATTTAGGATGGGACAGTCAGTATGTTATTTGCCAAACCCTCGCTCACTGAAGCCCCAAAATCAGGCGATAACCCACTGATTTGGTCGTTACTTACGGTTCTACAAGCCTCAAATAAAAGTTGGAAAATCCATCACTTAGCCACTGAATTACACACCCAGGGGCTGCTCCACCAGCTTGATGACAATCCGGGTATCGACTTATTTAAACGTAACTTCCTGCTGATGAACGCCCTGTTTGAACTGCAAGAAATATTACTGCCCAAGCAATGGCTGCAAGTCAAAGCCATGGAAATCCAAATCTTTCGCTTAGTCCCATCGAACGTTAACCTACTGATCAGTCAAGATACTTCCCTGCGTGAATACTATCTTGACTGGAACAACTACGACACCAGCGAAAACGTAGTACGAGAATTGCTGGAGGCATTCTGGAGCAATTATAAGAGTTATATTGGCTTAAATATCAATCTGATGAACAAAGGCAACGCACTGCGAGTGTTCGAATTAGACGAGAGTGCGACCTCCCGTGATATCCGCAAGCAATGGCGTCGTTTGGCCCTCAAATGGCATCCAGACAGACCCGATGGTAATGCGGCGCGTTTTCGCGAGGTGTGTGAAGCTTGGCAGTCGCTTAAGGATATAACATAAGCCTTTTGCCAATGAGAAAACCAACAGAGTATAAATCAACACATAGCGGCTAAGTGATGTGATCCTGTCTACAATCCTATAAATCTATGCTAAAACTTCCATTGAGATCACATATTTAACCCGCTCGTTAAACGTCAATTCAGTCATAATTAAGCCTTTCCATTTAACCTGACCTATTATATCTACGCTAGCATTTTGACTAGCTTAACCCCTAAAATAATGCCTGCTCCGTCTCTTATCACTGCCCGGCAGAAATGACTGACACTGAGAATCCATCCAATCGAATTTGAGGAAACTATGATTAAACAATTAGCCTTGGCTGTCACCTTAGTCATTGCACCATTAAGCACCTTTGCCGCCAATTTTATCGAAGGCACTCATTACACCCAAGTCTCTGACAAAGCCCCAAGCAGCGAGCCTAAGGTAACCGAGTTTTACTCTTTTTATTGCCACAACTGCTTCGCCATGGAAACTAACTACTTACCTGCGATTAAAGCAAAATTAAATCAAAATGTGCAGTTTGATAGCAAACATGTCGATTTTATGAACAGCAAACTCGGTACGGAAGTCATGCGATCTTTAGCGGTCATTCAGGATAAGGATAATCTTGAAAATAAATTGCCGTTAACCCACGCTATGTTTACCGCCATTCAAGGTGATGAAGGCGCCGATGGGCACGATCACGGTGCACCTGGCGATAAACACGAATCCAGCATCAATAGCCGTGATGATATTAAGCAAGTGTTTGCCAAATTCGGTATCGATGGCGGCCAATACGATAAACTGGCCGATAGTAAAGAGACTAATGAAAAGCTAGCCCTATGGCGTAGTCAACAAAACCAATTCAGAATAGACAGTGTGCCTGCTTTTATTGTGAATGATAAATACGCGATTAATCTCGGTAGCATCCGCAATGTGGATGAGCTCAGTGCACTGATTAATTACTTGGCCGTTGAAAAAGACATTCCTGCCCCCAAAAGTGCAGGTGGTAGCCTAGGTTGGTTATTTGTCGCATTTGCAGCCGCCATCGGAGTGGGTCGCCAAAAGCGATTAGGCTAATTTCTATCCCCATAAAATGGCCTCATTGAGGCCACTTTATGGGGGTAACGGCAAGTCACGCTATTGACGAATAAACTCAATAATATGTGTCGCCGCTAACATCATATGTAAAATCAAGAAACCAATAAATCCTTGAGCAAAAAATTGATGGTATCCACGCCATTCCATCGCAATCGGCGTACCTTGATAACCAAACCAAACCACTCCTGTTAGCCCTGTGGCCACTAGCAATAGCATTCCCAAACCTTCAATCGCGCTAAACAGCCCTTTACCGCCCGTAAACGGTAGCTTGCCCTTCGTTAATCCGACGAGATCAGCCTTAACTTGAGCACCATCACCTAAAGCCCAGCCAAAATAGGGGCGCCAGTTGCCATTTAAGGTATTGCGCAGCAAAAATAACAATCCCAATAGTGCGCATACTAACCCCAAGTAAACGTGGAGATAATCCCAAAAACTAGCATTGGTTCTCATGCTCCTCGCCATAAAAACCCATGGACTGGTACAGACTAATAAGATGCAGCAAATAACCACCCATAAATGTAACCGCGCCCAAAAGACACTCAACCAATTATTGGATGTTGCGACACCCATTAGCGGCTCATTCGACATATAAAATCCTTAAAATACTTTTGGTTACGCCTGATGGATCTGCAAACCAAATTCAGCCACTTTTTGCCAATCCGTGTATTCAACATTGGTATCGGCAGCGGTTGGGCCCTTGGTCATCCACATAATGAAACGTATAACATTGCGATCAAATGCGTTATAGCCTTGATAATTTAAGTTGCCACCAAAAACTTGCAGCAATTGTGGTTGCCAAGTCGTTTTCGTCAAGAAAGCCTGCATATAAGGATTGGTCGCCGGAGTATTTTTGGCGGGTTTGCGCGCCACTAAACTGACGGAAAAAAATCCATTCACCTTTTGGGTCAATATTGACTGGTGTTGTTGAATAAACTCATACACTGCAGGATTATGTTTTCCATGGCGAATACTGGCGCCGATAATGACTTTATCGAATTCAGTGAGCGCAGGAACAGCCTTGATATTGGCAGTCACCACTTCATTACCCAAAGCCATTAATTGCTGTTCAAGCCGTTTGGCAATTTTTTGGGCCTGACCATGAACACTAGAGTAAATAATGAGAATTCTTTTCAATTTAGCCTCGATTAATCCCAAACAGAATAACAATGAGCAGCCAAAAAATACCATCGCAATTGGCTTAGTATCGACTCGACCATGATTAAATGATCATTAAGATACCCCATATTAGGGGATTTACCTTGCCATTTATATGCAATAGATCACGGGCTTAGCTCTACATCACACAGAGATACATGGTAGTTTTAACTGTCTCACAAAAATAAGACAACTGCGATATTATCGCGTTTAATCCCTGACGACTTAGATGAACAAGTAGAGCCAACAGTGCTACACACATTACACCACATACGTCATGGGTTATAGCGTCAACCAGAGGTACAAACCTTCGCCCTGCGAAGGCTTACCCTATTATGTATCGGCGTGACAGTGATCGTTTTTTTTGCTCAGGTCATCGGTGCGTCTTGGACAACAGTGTGGATGTCCGTCAGGTTTGACGATGTTGAAATCAATCGCTAAAGTCGTCAAATAGCCCGACATAATAACGAAATAACAAGCTCACTGAGATGCTCAACCTAGAATGATGAGCATCTCAGTGAGGCGTCATTTAATGTAAGGGCACACTCACCCCTTACCTCATCACAGTGCAGGTTCAAGGATTAATAACGCGATGAATGATTTAGATATTTTGCAGTTGGCAGAAGAAAGCGAGTCAGCATCGGAGGTATCCGCTCGCAAAAAAGCCCTGCTACTTGGTCGCCAATTAGGGCTCGCCAGTGAGCAAGAATACCGCCCTGCAAACGCCTCGATAGCCGAACGCGCCCAACAAAGAGCCCGCAAGTTATCGAGTCAATATCAGGCGAATGTGGAAACCATTTTTGCCTTAGCCCTCAGTTATACGCCCTCAGATGTCACCGGAGTCGATCTCGATCCTGATTGGAGCCATCAGTTTTTCCTCATGGCAGAACAAATCCACAACCGAAAAATGCAAGATTTGTGGGCTCGAATATTGTCGAGCGAGATAGTCAATCCTGGAAACTTCAGTCTACGGACCTTAGCGCTGCTCAAGCAACTGACCCATAGGGAAGCACAAATTCTTGAAAAAGCCCTCGGCATGGCCGCTAAGGTGAATAACGAGCAGCGCCTAAAACTCATCAGCGGCTATCGCTTATCGGGTGGCATTGGCCAATATTTCCGTAAAGTCTCCTCCGTCAATTTAGGTTTATCCCAGTTTGGCTTGCCTTATTCCAGCATTCTGACCTTAGTCGACGCGGGAATACTTCACAGCAGTGAGTTCGAAACCGGCCTACTCAACAACAAAACGCCGATTCAACTTGCCCTGCAAGGCATACAAATGAAGCTTACGCCCAAGAGCGGCAATCTACTTTTTAGTTATTATCGCTTAACACCGATTGGCGATGAACTCGCCCAACTCGTACAACCTAAACTAGATCAAGAATATCTGAAGGCACTACAACTCTTGTTTGCTAAAGATTTCAAAATAGAATCATTATCGAGCTAAAAATAAATTA